>NZ_JBLVPT020000009.1:0-130262 GCF_048286795.2 Flavobacterium frigidum | reverse complement strand
TAGAAACACTTTACTGTTAAAACTTGGACGACCTTCGGTCTTGAGCGTTTTTACTGCAAAACCGAGCTTAGAGAGGTCTATAGACTCAACAAAGACATCTATAAATCGCACCTGATTATCGGGACTTATTGTATCTTCTAAACTTGAAAAACGCACTTGTTGACGTGAAATACCTATGATGTGTTGCATGCTTAAAAATACGAAAAATCTTCTTTTAATACAAGTTTTTTACTATATTTGAGCATAATAAAACTGAAGTTTTTTCACAGACTGACGTTATGAGCTAGTTGAAAAAGAGCATTTCAGTTAAAATCACGTTTTTAAAAAGCATTTAGTTGTGCAGAAATCGAAATTCAGAAACTTGAAAATTGGATTTTTAATTGGAAACTTGAAAAGCTGAAACTTGAAAATTGATGTTTCTAAACTGAATCCGAAAAGCAAAACTTGAAATCCAGAAACTTGAAAAGCAAACTTGAATTTCGGATTTCTAAACTGGATCTGAAAAGCGGAACTTGAAAATTGGAGTTTTAAATTGGATTGCGAAAACTGAAACTTAAATATTGAAGTTTCATTGAGAATAGAAATAAAAAATCGTTTTGATTGTCAAATTGAAACAAAAAAAGGGAATAAAATTTAGCCGAGATTTGGACAAGAATTGGGTTTTTAGTCGGCTAATAAAAGGCTGAAAATCGATTAATAATTAGGAATATCGGCTAGAAACAACCAGCTCATAACAGCTACTACAACGGATTTGGGCAATTGGCTTAATGGGAAGTTGATTTTGTATTTGGGATGATTTAGCAAATCCGAAAATAGGGCTTAATTTAGTCCCAAACCCGCTGTAGTAACGGGACGTTGTGCGTCATACTAAAAAAAAACAGAACGTTAAAATAACAATTGATAAACTAAAATAAAATGAAAAAAAGAATTTTTATAATCTTATTAACTTCTTTCTTGACAAATACAATCGCTGGACAAGAATTAAATAATTTTTTTTCAACGCTTTCTAAAAATAATTTATTTAACGGAAGCGTATTAATTTCCAAATCAGGAGAAAAAGTTTTTTCTAATTTTTATGGGTTTTCAAATATCGAAAAACAAGAAAAAATTAGTGACAAATCTCAATTTCCAATTGCTTCAATAACAAAAACGTTTACAGCAACAGCAATACTGCAACTTAAACAGAAAGGTAAACTTAAAATTGATGATCCAGTTAAAAAATATCTAACAGATTTTCCTTATTCAAATATTACTATTAAACAATTACTTAATAACACTTCTGGATTGGCGCAAGAGTATAATTCATTTGATAGTATAATGAAAGAACAACCAGAAAAAATAATTTCTAATCAAGACATTATACCAACCTTTATTCGTTTTAAAACACCACTTTCATTTTTACCAGGAAGCAAATGGGAATATAATAATGTTAATTTTTGCGTTGCCGCAATGATTATCGAAAAAATATCTGGTATTAGTTATGCAAGTTATTTGGAAAAAAATATTTTCAAACCAGCAAAAATGAAAAATTCATTTGTTCCTTTGGACAGAAAGATTAAAACAACAAATCAAGTAGAATTATACACTTACCCTAACTCGTATTCGACCAATTTTGTAAATACGAATACCTTAAAAGATAATTTCCCAATTAATGCAAAAAGCAATTTTTATGGAAATGGAGGAATTGTTAGTACAGCCATAGATTTGCAAAAATATCAAAATGCGTTATTTACCAACCAAATATTAGGAAAGAATGAATTAGAAGAAGCATTAACTGCTACAATACTCAATGATGGAAAAATGGTAACTAATAATTTGGAAGGAAAAGATGCTAGTTATGGTTTAGGTTGGTTTATATATACTGATGAAATCAATGGAAAAATAGTTTTTCACGATGGATTTATTAATGGACTTACTAGTATTTTGACACATAATATTACTAAAAATCAAACTGTTATAATTTTGTCTAACACAGGAAGTAGTATTGTTTTTGGCGCTTCCAATGAATTGTTACAATTAATTGATAGTAAACCTTATAAAATTCCTGTAAAATTCTTTCAAGAATATATGGTAGTTATCTTGAAAACGGAAATAAAGAAAAAGCAAGTCAGTTGATTGAAGAATATATAAAAACCCCAACCAATTATACAGCAAATGAAAGAGATTTTAATAGATTAGGTTATCAATTTCTTCGACTTCAAAAAAACGATAATTCTTTACAAACATTTAATTCAGGAACGTTAATTTTCCCAAAGAGTTGGAATATGTATGATAGTTACGGTGAAGCATTATTGCAATGTGGCAAAAAAGAAGATGCAATTAAAATGTATCAAAAATCTGTTGAGTTAAATCCTGAAAACGAAAATGGGAAAAAAGTTTTAAACAATTTGCTAAATAAATAAAAGAAAGTACGAACGCACAACAGCTAGTAAGCAATAGTCGGGAATCAGGCTTAATGGAAAAATGATTTTGTATTTGGCAAATTAGTGATAATCCGAAAACAATTGCTTTATTTAGCCCGACCATCGCCTACTAGCAAGACGTTACCTATAAGCTTCACAGAAATCCAATACAAATGACAACATCTGAAATAATTGACAAGATAACATCCAGAGATACAAACAAAGTTTGGGAATCAGCATGTGAAATTATAAAGAATGGACAATTCGAAGACAAAATTATTCCACTAATTGAATATCTCGATTCTATAAAAGAAGAAACTTTAAATTTAGAAATGGGTGGAGCATTTTCACCGAATCAAAGATTTATTGATTTTGCAATTAGAACAATTGAATTTCATAGGAACAGAAAAAAATGTACTTGTAATTTGTACGTTGAAAAATTTAAACTAACAAATGACATTATTGAAAGAGAAATTCAATATGATAGTTTTAGTCCTGAAAAAGAGGAAGAAAGAAGAAACGTAAAAATATTGGAGACAGTAAGAATTGAGAATAAATGGGTTGACTATTATATTTTGAAATGTACAAAATGTTCTGAATTATTCAAAGTTGAAGAAAGAGAAGGACATTATATGTTTTGGAATTGGTCGAAACTTAATAATTGAAAAAAGCCTACAGGTAACACACGCTACAAGCAATTTGGGTATTAGGCTTAATTTAAATATGGTTTTGTATTTGGAAGATTTGGCAAATCCGAAGAATGGGCTTAATTTAGTCCCAAACTGCTTGTAGCGCGGGGAAGTTAGCTCTAATTATATGAAACTCACTGACGAACAAATAAGAAAAGGATATTGGTATTACAACCCAGATAAAAATTTTCCGCCAAACGGGAAACTACTTGATGAATATACTGGTGAAGAATCTCTAAATTTGTTTTCTATAAAAGGAAATGAATCAATTTCTCAAATAAAAAATAGAGAGAATTTCTATGCTATTAATATTCCAAGTAAATTGAACTCTTTAAAGATTCTTTGGACATCTCATATTAATCAAGAGATATTTGATTCTATTTGTCAGCTAGAAAAGCTAGAATCACTTTATATAGAATCAGGTAAAATATTGAATATAAACGCTATCTCAAATCTTAAAAATTTAAAGCATCTTGGATTATTAAGTTTAACAAAAGTTGAAAATATTAAACCTTTGGCAACATTAACACAATTAGAAACTTTGGAATTAGAAAACTTAAAAAAAATTTCTGATTTTAAGCTGCTGTCTGAATTAATAAACTTAAAAGGGTTACAAATTGATGGAGATATGTATACAGCGCAAAGAATTGAAAATTTTAATTTTCTTAAACCCTTATCTAAATTAAAGTATCTGACTTTTACCAATAGTAAGGCAAATGACAAAAATTTCAACGCTATTTCTAAATTGGAAAATCTAGAAATGTTACAAAGTTCAACGAATTATCCCAAAAAGGAATTCCAAAAATTATGCGGAATGAAAAATTTAAAATACATTGGAGAAAACATCAAACATCTTATAAATAACTAGAGCTAACAAGCGTTTGGCAAGATTGCGAATTTTGTAGTAAATTCACGTTCACCTTTCGCAAGAAATTTTATGTTTAACGGAAAATAAAAAGTTCCGAAGTTCGCAACTGACGAGAAGCGGCGGAACGTCAGGCTGTGAAAAAACCTCTTTTTTTGATTAAAATCTTCAAATTTCAAGACGCTACAACTTAAGTAAAGCTTTCTGAGAAGGCTCTTTTTTTAGGCTGCAAATTTAGTTTGATAAAAAATGAAGTCTAATTGAAGCTTTAAATACCTCATTTTTAGCAAAAGCAAGACTTTTGCCTTGTAAGGTGAGTTCCATTTTTTGAGTTTGTCGATCAAATCGGGAACGCCTAGGATATTGATACTGCGTTTGATGTTATAGACCAGCATAATCAGGCTGTGTTCTCCATTTACTTTTTCCAATCCCGTTAAATTGGTGTGATTGTAACCCCATTGGCGTTTAATGGTTCCAAAAATGTGCTCGTTAATCTCCTGTCGTCTGCGGTAGAGCTGTGGGTTTTCATGATACCGCTTGTTATTTTCTTCTACGGCATCGGCATATTGGCTTCGGTCGATTTACTCAATTTCATATTTGTTTTTTAATGGTTTTCGTGATTCGCTTCGCTTAATTCTCTGCCTGATGCTCTACTAGTACATAAATGTTTTACGGGACATGCTTTGCATTTTGGAGTTCGGTATTTTTTAAAATTATAGCTGTCTCTATCGGTGGTTTTCTTATGCCAACTGCCTGTGGTTTTTAGTGTTTCGCCTTGCGGACAGGTATACGTATCGGTGTCTTGATTGTACTGAAATTGGGCTACTAAATAATCCTTAGTCGTACCGTTTTGATTACTTTTCCCTTGTTCGGGTTGTGCTACAATGGTAGTGATGTTGGCTTGTTTGCAAATTTCTATTTGTTTGCCATTATGATATCCTTTGTCTACTAGTGCGGTATAGGTTTCTATACCTAGATTCTCTTTGGCTTCTATGGCAATGGCTGACAAGGCACTGCGGTCATTCTTGTTGATAGTGTGCGTGGCTACCACAAGATTGTGTTTGGCATCGACTGCCGCTTGGAGATTGAATGAGATTTCAACTACTTGTCCTTGCACTAATAAGGCTCTGGCATCGCTGTCGGTAGTACTTATTTGCGGCTCGCCACTGGCTTTTAGTTTTTCTTCCAGTTGCTCATAACGCAATTTGTTCCCTTTCAATCGGTCTAACTTTTGTTGGATATTTTGGATTATAGCAGGGTTATCTTTGGCGTCATTTGCTTCTAAAGAATTTAAGTATTCTTGGGTTTTTACTTCAATATAATCTACATGTTTGTCGATTTTATTTTGATTAAAATTGGCTTTCTTGCTATTGTGGGCTCGGCTTTTGGTACCGTCGATAGCAATGGTTTCGCAACCTATCAAATCGGCATCTTTTAAAAAAAGAACATAGAGTTTGAATAACTTTTTTAAGGCAATGGGATTGTTTTTTCTAAAATCGGATATGCTGTGGTAATTAGGAACAATAGCTTCTAAAAGCCATTGCATTTCCATGTTTCTCGAACATTCCTTTTCTAGATCTCGACCACTTCTAATTCCGTTGAGATACCCATATAAATAGATCTTTAGAAACACTTTACTGTTAAAACTTGGACGACCTTCGGTCTTGAGCGTTTTTACTGCAAAACCGAGCTTAGAGAGGTCTATAGACTCAACAAAGACATCTATAAATCGCACTTGATTATCGGGACTTATTGTATCTTCTAAACTTGAAAAACGCACTTGTTGACGTGAAGTACCTATGATGTGTTGCATGCTTAAAAATACGAAAAATCTTCTTTTAATACAAGTTTTTTAGTATATTTGAGCATAATAAAACGGGAGTTTTTTCACAGACTGACGTTGTCATACAGTTTAGAGAACCAAAACAGAAATATGAAAGAAGAACACGAAAAAATTATAGAACATATTATTTCTGAATTTAAGAGAACTGAAGGCAAGGTTTTTAAGGAATACTACAACACATTATTCGATAATCATTATATACAATTTATTATTACTAAAATGTTAACGGAGGAAATGAAATGTATTGAAGAAATAGATAATCAATTTTATATACTAAAAACAAAAGGTTGGGATTTTACTTCATTTAAAGAAATTAAAGAAAAATAATTAGCCAAAACAAAATCAGTCGCCGAAAAAGAGAAACTTGAAATTGATTTAGCTAAATCTAATATTGAAGCAAACATACTTAATAAAGAAGTTGCTAAACAAAATACTAAAATTCAAAAGAGAAATAATATTACTACTTGGGTCAATATTATTATAGGTATCCTAAATTTTTTAGCATTAATGTGGCAAATAATAAAAGCTGCGAAATAGCAAGAAATATTTGACTTTCAAATAATGTTGGTTGTCTTAATTTTATCTTTAGTTTCATTTATTTTTGTTTTAGTAAGGTTCCGAAGAACCGATGATTAGTAATTTAATTTTCAAAATATGTTTAGTGAAAAAGAAAAGGCTTATATAAAAGAATTTCATAGTATTCAAAAAGAGCGAAATGAAAAGTATATGGTATATGTAAAAACCGTTACGCCAATGGCGATTGGTTTTTTAGGCATAATGCTTTCATTGGCCGACACCGATAAAATGAATTGTATGAAACATTTATTTTATTCGATTACGATTACAGCCACTGCACTCGGAATCCTTGCCTCTCTAATAACATCGTTCGGCGAAATATTATCTTTAACTGATCTTCGGAATAATATTCGCGACAAAGCATTGCAATTGAAGGACGGGATAGATAATGGAACCCCTCCCGAAACTGATATAAAATGGTTCGAAATATTTCATTACATTTGGGTCGTTTCCTTTGTATGCGCTTTGGTTTCAGCAACCCTATATTCTTGGTTTTAGATGCAGACATTTAGCTTGTGTTTTACATCGATTCCGAATCCAAAATGGAGAGAAAACCGATATGACAACAGTGGCTTCAAGATATTTGGGTATTGGGCTTAATTTAAATATGGTTTTGTACTTTTATTTTTAGTCTTTAACCGAAATATAAATCTTAATTTAATCCCAAACATCTTGAAAAGCCACGGGAACGTTACCAGATACCTTCGCTGAACTAATCGTAAAAAACATCAAAACCGAAACACAAAATAAAATGAATTTATATTATGTCCATTTAGGTTTAGATTATGAAACTTATATAAATACAAATAATGAACTTCGATTTGAGTTTCAAAAGCAGACGGAGTTTATAGATGACTATTTTTCAAAAGCCATAAGAAAGTACAAGTTTAAAACAGATGGTACTTTTAATATGATTGCTATTTCACTTACTGAATTTACAATAAAACCTTCCTCTTTAGTTCCTTCAAAAGTTTTAGATGTAGAGTTGCCATTTGACAAATCTAGATATGATAGAATAAAAGGCACTAAAGATTGTGGTTATTATATAGAATTACTTGAGCAAGGATTTACCAAAGCATCAGAATTTAAATCAATTCCTTTAGAAAGTCTTCTAAATATAATAGAAGAATTTAAACGTGATGGCTATAAAAATGAGTGGTTACACAAAAAGAAAAAATTTAAAGAACAAGATTTAGAAATTAAATTAACGTGTGAATTTAATGCTATTTGTTTTCAAGTAATTGCGACAATCAATCAAATATCAACAAAAAAAGAATTGACTAAAGGTGTTATAATACGTACAGAAACAGGAGTGTCAATTCATCAAGGTACATATAAAGATATTTTAATAGATGACTTGAATGTAATCATTACTGATTCTAGCAATGAACCGAGAATATTGATAAACATAGAAGATGTGCTAAATAATAGATTTAATTACAAATTTGCTGAATATATTTCTTCAGATGATTATTCAGATGAAGAAAATAAATATTTTAAAGAAACACGTGAGGAAGTAAATAAGTTACTATCATATAACGGAAAATAGTTAAACTGCAATTCTGAATACGAAAGTATGGTAAGCAATTAAATCAAAAAAAACTAAAAAGGCATCTGGTAACAGCTAGAGTTCCTATGTTAAGCAGACTTAAGTTATTAACAACTTTTTAAACTGAGCGATATGTTGATATTTTTCAAGTAAAAAATGCCATCCCCAGCGGCTTGTTGGAAAAGTTGGAAACAACTTTTTGTCCGCCCTAGGCTTAGGACAGAAAAAGTTATTCTGACTTTTTCAATAATGCCACGATTAGTTTTCCTACTCTTTTATTCCATAATTTTTCATTTAAATTCTTAAATCTCAAGCTCCTATTTGTGGTCTAAATTAATAGCCACCAGCATCTGTTTGGTTGTAAGAATAATAAAAATAGCTGCCTGCTTCGTATGTAGCCCATGCTTTTGCGCATGGCTACCACCCTAGCTTTGCAGTCTATTTTTTCTTATTTCATTGTGAGAACTTTAAGAAAGTTATTTTGATCTTTCGCTACTCTAATTTCTAATTTTAAACTTCTTGTTTTTCTAGAATCATATTTTTGTTAATTTGATAAGGAGTTTGTGTCTTAATTACCGATAGTATTCTTCTAGTCATTTTATGAGCTACTTTTATAATAATGTTTTTTACATTTTTACCCTGATGTTTTCTATAATACTGTTGCATCTCTAGATCTTTTCGCACTGCAATCCAAGCGGCTTCAATCAGATAACTTCGTAATTGACTTCTACTTCGAGGGGTAATTCCTAAACATTTTTCGCTACCACCACTGTTGTGCATTCCAGGTACAATACCTATAAAACTAGCAAATTGTCCTTCGGTATTAAAACGTCTCAAATCGCCACATTCAGCTATGATAACAGAAGCTAAAAAGCCCCCAATACCAGGAATACTCTTCAATAAATTGTAATCTTCTTTGTGCTCTTTACGACAATAAGCTCGCATCTGATTGGCAATTTCTAAATATTCTGATTTAATAAATTTTAACATTCTGATTTTTCCTTGCAAAGCTAAATCACCACAAATAGTGCTAAAGTTGAGCTTTTCCAACCATTCTATAAATCCATTAGGCCAATTCGAATTGTCATATTCTTCGGGAATACCTATTCCGTGAAACAATAACAAACTTTTGATTTGCAATTTAGTAGCCCTCAATTTTTTGGTAACCTGCGTTCGATGTCGTGCTAAACTCGTGAACTGATCTTCGGCTTCAGTAGGAATATTGATTCCTTTTAAAGTGCCAGATTTCAACTGGTTGGATAAGTTTTTAGCATCCAAAGCATCTGTTTTTTGATAGCGTTCTTTATTTCCTGTTTTCACGTCAGCTGGATTGACTACTAAAACATTCCAAGCTAAATTTAAGAAATATCGCGCTACGGAAAATCCGCAACAACCTGCTTCATAAACCAAATACACTTCATGATTGTGAAAATTTTTATTTACATATTCCTCTAAATCGGAAGATTTTGAAGGCATCGAATAAGTTTTATGAAAAAACAAATCGGTCTGGATTGAAACTGTCCATGTTTTCTTGTGTATATCCAATCCAATATATACTTTTGGACTAGTAGTAATTTGAGTACTCATATCATTAAAGTATTGGCAGACAGTAATAAGCTGTACTGCAGTTAGTATTTATTTCGAGGCTCAATTTACTGCTTTTACATGGATGCTTCGTTGCGTGCGCAGCACGAACAATGAAACTCCGGTTGAACGGAACCGGTCACTGGCAGGAACTATGGAGTTATCGTAAAGTTATTTGAGTAAATTTCAAGAGGATTAAGTGTCCTCTTTTTTTGTGCGGTAAAATCAAGATGGTTTTTACGTGTTTTCCTTTCCCGAAGTTTCGGGATTAAACGCAAGTGCCCTTACCCACAAAATTAGCTTTTACAGGGAATGGAGTTTTGGCTACCGCCAAGATACCATCCCGAGGCTTCGGGAGGTGGACCTCGCTGGTCAAAAACCGCTATGCGGTGTAAATTGCCCGTTTTACAACACGGACACTTGGGTAGAAAAGGCTTCTTTTCTACTTTTTCTAAAACTTTTACTTTGAGTTTCTCTTGCAAAAGCTTTAGTTTTTGCCGTTTCCAGTTACTGCTCAAAAAACCATAATGACGGATTTTGACACCCGAGCCCAGAGGGCGAACTGACGAAGTAAAACGTTTAGGCAAAATATGCAACGCAAAACGCCGAATAAATTCTTGATGCGTCAGTGTCATCTTCTTTTTTGCACCTGCTACTCGGTAATCTTTGTAATCAAAAGTTACGTTTTCATTGTCAATGCTTTTGATTCTCTGGTAGCTAATGGGAATTTTATGGGTGTAACCTACTAGATATTCCACCACCGATTTAGGACTTCCAAAAGGTTGTTTAGCAAATATGACTCATTTGAATACTAATAAATACGAAAAATCTTCTTTTAATACCAATTTTTTGCTATATTAGAACATAATAAAACGGAAGTTTTTCCACAGACTGACGTTGGCAGTATTCGCAAAAAAAAATCGAAATCAACACTTATTCCGTCCTAAATTTATATATTTGTACGTATAAATATTTTACGTTATGAATACTAAACTCACATTAAAGCTTGACCAAGAAATAATTGAAAAAGCTAAACATTATGCGTCTGAAAAAAAATTAAGCTTATCTCGAATTATAGAAAACTACCTTAATTCTTTGACTTCAGATAAAACAAATAATGACATACAAATTTCGCCGTTTGTAAAAAGTCTTTCATCAGGAATTAAAATTCCAGCTGATTATGATTATAAAAAAGATCGTGCTGATTATTTAGAACAAAAATACAAATGAGGAGGATATTTTTAGATACAAACGTACTATTAGATTTGTTGGGAGAAAGAGTTCCTTTTTTTGATTCAATTGCTAAGGTTGCTACGTTGGCAGACCAAAAAAAGCTTACTCTAATTGTCTCACCTCATTCATTCACGACAATGGATTATGTTTTAAATAAATATGAAACATCCAAATCTGTTTTGAATAAACTTCGAAAGTTTAAAATAATCTGTGAAGTTTGTGAGGTCAATGAGGAAACAATTGACAAAGCGTTGAATTCGAGTTTTAAAGATTTTGAAGATGCTGTTCAATATTTTTGTGCTTTACAATCTAACAGCACAATGATTATAACCAGAAACGGAAAAGACTTTAAGCACTCTACAATTCCAATTATGACAGCTGAGGAGTATTTAAGTAGTATTTTATAAAACGACTACTGCCACTAATACGCGCTACAAGCAATTTGGTTATTTGACTTACTAGAAAATTGATTTTGTATTTAGAAAATTTGCTTCGCCTGTTCGCTATCGCTCATGTGGCAAATCCGAAAATAAAACTTAATTTAGTTCCAAACCCACTTTAGTAATGGTAACGTATCGTTCAGATCGTTACAGAATTTTTTAGAGGAAATAATAACAAACCAAACCCATATTACTATGAAAATACATTTGCAACGCTTTCTTTTGATACTTTTCTTACTTCCATTTTTTGCAAAAGCGCAAACCATCGTTCCTCTTTTAGAAAAAACAAAAAACATGAAACCTTATACTGGTTTCTTTAATTTCTATTGGGAAGAGAGTACGGGAAAAATATGGTTGCAAATAGACAAACTTGATGAAGAAATTCTTTACCAAACATCATTGCCAGCAGGCTTAGGTTCAAATGAAGTAAGTTTAGACAGAGGTATTTTAGGGACAACATACATAGTCAAATTTAATCGTGTAGGGAATAAAATTTTAATGATTCAACCTAATTATTCCTACCGCGCTGTTAGTGGAGACCTTGCTGAAAAAAGAGCTGTAGAACAATCTTTTGCCCAATCAACAATATGGGGATTTACTGTCTCAGCCGAAAGTAATGGGAGCATGTTAGTGGATGCAACTGATTTTTTATTGCGTGATGCTTTACAAGTTACAACCACTTTGCAAAACACCAAACAAGGCAGTTACAGTATTGATCCTACACGAAGTGCGATGTATTTGCAACGAACTAAAAACTTCCCTCTTAATACCGAGTTTGAAACGTCTATTACTTTTGTAAATAGAGATGGCAAAATAGGAAATTATGTAAATACTGTTACACCTGCACCCGAAGCAATTACATTGCGAATGCACCATTCTTTTGTACAATTGCCGGACAATAATTTTAAGACAAGAGCACATGATGCTCGTTCTCCATACAACACCAATTCCTATTTTGATTATAGTACTCCAGTAACCGAACCTATTCAAAAAAATTATATTATTCGGCATCGTTTACAAAAGAAAGATCCAACTGCTGCAAAAAGCGAAGCCGTAAAACCTATCATTTATTATTTGGATAATGGCACCCCTGAACCGATACGAAGTGCTTTAATGGAAGGTGCCGGCTGGTGGAATCAAGCCTTTGAAGCAGCCGGCTTTATAAATGCATTTCAGGTCAAAATTTTACCCGAAGATGCAGATCCTATGGACCTTCGCTATAACGTGATCAATTGGGTGCATCGTGCTACTAGAGGTTGGAGTTTTGGCAATTCCGTCGTTGACCCACGCACCGGTGAGATTATCAAGGGAAATGTATCCTTAGGGTCGTTGCGCGTACGCCAAGATTATCTAATTGCGCAAGGACTGCTCGCGCCATTTGAAAATGGTGATTTACCCGCCGATAATAAAATGCTGCAAATGGCCTTACAACGCCTAAAACAGTTGGCAGCTCATGAAATAGGTCACACATTGGGACTAATGCACAATTATATTTCGAGCGCACAGGACCGAGCAAGTGTAATGGATTATCCGCCACCAATGGTAACCTTAAACAGTAAAAATGAAATAGACCTCAGTACTGCATATACTAACGAAATTGGTGATTGGGACAAATTAAGCATCCAATACGGTTATGAACAATTTCCACAAGAAACAAATGAAACTGCAGCTCTTGATAAACTGCTGACCGATGCCTCAAAAAATGGGCTTACTTTTATATCAGATAGAGACGCCCGCGATCCTGGTGGTATGCATCCAAATGCACATCTTTGGGATAATGGCAAAGACCCTGTAACGGAGCTAAAAAACGTAATGAAAGTTCGAGCAAAAGCGTTATCGCAATTTGGACAAAACAACATTCGCAAAGGCACACCAATGGCAATGCTTGAAGATGTATTGGTTCCCATTTATTTATTTCATCGCTACCAAATAGAAGCTGTTTCTAAAGTGGTTGGTGGCTTGTATTATTCCTATGCTGTAAAGGGAGACGGACAAATGATATTGCGCGCCGTTACTAAAGAAGATCAACTTAATGCATTGAATGCAATCACCGATTGTATAGATCCAAAAGTACTGGAAATATCGGAAAATATACTAAAATTAATTCCTCCGCGACCTGCAGGCTCTGATTATAACAGAGAATTGTTTAATCGCAGAACGGGTCTTTCATTTGATCCGCTGGCAGCAGCCGAAGCCGCAGCCGATATTCCATTGTCCTTTTTATTTAACACTAGCCGTTTGAATAGATTAGTAGAATTCCATGTAGAAAATAATGGTTTGGGTATCGATGATATGATCAGTGTGCTTAGCAGCAAAACATGGAAAGCACCACGCTTGAAAGGATTTCAAAAGCTAATTCAGCATCAAAATGAACAACTTCTGCTCACGTATTTACTAGCATCTTCTATCAATGATGAAGCCTCTTTTGCTACCAAATCTGAATTAATTAAAGCTATAGATGATTTAAAAACATACGCAACGGCACAATTAAAAGCCACAACAGACACTTATTACAAAGGACATTTATTGCTCCTCTTGGAAAGAATGAAGTCTCCAGAAAAAGCAAAACCGACTTTGCACCAAATACCGCCACCAGGTTCCCCAATAGGATGCGGAGTAGAATAAAATAAATTTTTAGAGATTTTTATTATTCTATTTAATATTTAAAAGTTCCGCGATTTGAACATGCCCCAAAAAGTTAGACACTATTTGGGACATGTTCAAAATGGAACTTTTTCAACTTATAATTCAAGCCTTTATTTACTCAAATACATTTTTCTTCTGGAGTACAATTCGTAGAACTGATCATCTTTAAGATCGTCAATAAAGAGGATACTTTCTCCTGTTGATTTCATTTCTGGTCCTAATGCTTTATTCACATTATGGAACTTACTAAACGAGAAAACCGGTTGTTTGATGGCAAATCCTTTCAATTGTGGGTTAAAAGTGAAGTCGGTTACTTTGTTGTGACCCAGCATGACTTTAGTAGCATAATTTACATACGGTTCCCCGTACGCTTTTGCAATAAACGGCACTGTACGAGACGCTCTAGGATTGGCCTCAATTATGTAAACAATATCATCTTTGATAGCAAACTGGATGTTGATTAAACCTACTGTTCGCAATGCCAAAGCTATTTTCTTAGTATGGTCTTTTATCTGCTGCATCACAAATTCCCCTAAGTTAAAAGGTGGTAGAGTCGCATTACTGTCTCCAGAGTGCACACCGCAAGGCTCGATGTGCTCCATAATTCCTATGATGTACACATTTTCTCCATCGCAAATAGCATCAGCTTCGGCTTCAATCGCGCCATCTAAATAATGGTCTAAAAGCAATTTATTTCCTGGAATCGTTTTCAATAAATTGATTACATGCTCCTCAAGTTCTTGTTTGTTGATTACAATTTTCATTCCCTGACCACCCAACACATACGAAGGACGAATCAATAATGGAAAGTCTAACGTATCTGCAAGAGCAGCAGCTTCATCAGCTGTTTCTGCAATTCCAAATTGTGGAAATGGAATGTTCAACTCCGTTAAAAGTTCCGAAAAACGACCTCTGTCCTCGGCCAAATCCAATGCGTCAAAACTAGTGCCTATGATTTTGATTCCGTATTTTGATAATTTCTCTGCTAGTTTCAAAGCAGTTTGCCCGCCCAGTTGTACGATAACGCCTTCTGGTTTTTCATGCTGAATAATATCATAAATATGCTCCCAGAAAACTGGTTCAAAATACAATTTATCAGCAGTATCAAAGTCGGTCGAAACCGTTTCTGGATTACAGTTGATCATGATGGTCTCGTAACCACATTCTTTGGCGGCAAGTACACCATGCACGCAGGAATAATCAAATTCTATTCCTTGTCCAATTCTATTTGGCCCTGAGCCAAGTACAATTATTTTCTTTTTATCTGTAACGATACTTTCGTTGTCAACGTAACGCGTTCCATCTGCTTTTTCTATTTCGGCTTCAAATGTCGAGTAGTAATACGGTGTTTTTGCTTTGAACTCCGCTGCACAAGTATCAACCAGTTTGAATACTCGATTAATGTTCATTGTAGTTCGCAACGTATGCACTTGGCTTTCTAAACAACCCATCATGTGTGCAATTTGTCTGTCGGCAAAACCTTTTTGTTTCGCTTCTAGTAACAATTCTCTTGGCAAAGTTTCAACTTTAAAGTTAGAAATTTCCTTTTCTAATGTATAAAGCTCTTCATATTGTTTCAAGAACCACATATCTATTTTTGTAATTTCATGAATGCGGCTCAATGGAATTCCCAATGCGATAGCATCATAAATCACAAAAACACGGTCCCAACTGGCGTAGGTAAGTTTCTCTATAATTTGTTCATAATTGGTGTAGCCTTTTCCGTCAGCTCCTAACCCATTTCTTTTTATTTCAAGTGATTGAGTCGCTTTGTGCAAAGCTTCTTGGAA
Source organism: Flavobacterium frigidum (assembly GCF_048286795.2). Lineage (NCBI taxonomy): Bacteria > Pseudomonadati > Bacteroidota > Flavobacteriia > Flavobacteriales > Flavobacteriaceae > Flavobacterium > Flavobacterium frigidum. The sequence goes on along the minus strand of NZ_JBLVPT020000009.1, from coordinate 114,645 downwards.
CGAACGTCCAATTCCCATTACTTCGCCTACAGATTTCATTTGAAGTCCTAATGTTCGGTCAGCTCCTTCAAATTTATCAAAGTTCCAACGTGGTATTTTCACAATCACATAATCCAATGTTGGTTCGAATAAAGCCGAAGTTGACTTAGTGATTTGATTTTGCAATTCATCCAAATTGTATCCTAAAGCCAGTTTAGACGCAATTTTCGCAATCGGATAACCCGTTGCTTTTGATGCTAATGCTGAGGAACGCGATACACGAGGATTGATTTCGATGGCTACAATATCTTCTTTTTCATCTGGCGAAACGGCAAACTGCACGTTACAACCTCCAGCAAAGTTTCCGATGCTTCTCATCATCAAGATAGCATAATCACGCATTTTTTGGAAAGTCGTGTCAGACAAAGTCATTGCAGGCGCAACAGTGATGGAATCTCCGGTGTGAATCCCCATTGGATCCATATTTTCGATCGAACAAATAATCACTACGTTATCATTCTTATCCCTCAATAATTCCAATTCGTATTCTTTCCAGCCCATCAAAGCTTTGTCAATCAGAACCTCATGAATGGGCGACGCTTCAAGACCGCGAGTCAAAAGCTCATCGAAATCTTCTTTTTTATACACAATCGCCGCTCCCGTTCCTCCTAATGTAAACGAAGGACGAATCACTAACGGGAAACCAAATTCCTGTGCAATCTCTTTCCCTCTCAGGTAGGACGTACAAATTTCAGCAGGTGCCGATGGTACATTTATTTTTTTTAGCAATTGCTTAAACTGTTCTCTGTCTTCGGTAATGTTAATGGCATTAACATCAACACCAATCATTTTTATACCAAAATCAGCCCAAATTCCTTTTTCATCAGCTTCAAGACACAAGTTCAAAGCCGTTTGTCCGCCCATTGTTGGTAAAACCGCATCAATTTGAGGATGGGCTTTTAAGATTTCAATGATTGATTTGGTTGTCAACGGTTTCAAGTAGATGTGATCTGCCATAGAGGGATCAGTCATAATAGTAGCTGGGTTCGAGTTGATTAAGATCACCTCTATTCCCTCTTCACGAATAGAACGAGCAGATTGTGATCCTGCATAATCAAATTCACAGGCCTGACCAATTACTATAGGTCCTGAGCCTATTATCAAAACGGATTTTATGGAATTGTCTTTTGGCATTTTGTAGTGTGTTGTGTAGTTGTTTTTTTGAAAAAATTAAAGTTAATGCAATCAGTTCTTTTAACTTTAAATCTGGTGTCTTTTTTTACCGACTAGGTATAAAAAAAGGCGATACTAAAAAAAGTAACGCCTTATTTATGTTTATAAAAACATTATTTTTTGTGTCTTGGTTCACAAGAAACAGTCAATTTATGTCTTCCTTTTGCTCTTCTACGCGCAAGAACTTTTCTTCCATTTGCAGAAGCCATTCTGTCCATAAATCCGTGCTTATTTCTTCTTTTTCTTTTCGATGGTTGAAACGTTCTTTTGCTCATTGCTTTTTATCTTTAAAATCTTATTTATATGTCTTCTTAATTTTGAATAACAGTTATTCTAAAACCGAGTGCAAATATACAAAGACTTTTTTTTCTCACAAGCCCTTTTGTAAAATTATTTTCAATTCATTTTACTATATTTGTAATCTTAAAATAAACCTGCTATGTTTCACAGAAATATTAAACTTATTATCGCCGGACTTATTATCGCTACTGGCATTTGGCAATTTACAGAAAGTAATATTGGTAATGGAATTTTCCTCATAGTATTGAGTGCTATACCCATTTTTCTTTACTTTAAAAATGAATTCATTTTACTAGCATTTCTAAAACTAAGAAAACAAGATTTCGAAGGTGCTAAAAAATGGTTGGCTTACATCAAAAATCCAGAAACCGCTTTGGTACAAAAACAACAAGGATACTTTAATTACCTGCACGGCATCATGCTTTCACAAACCAACATCAATCAAGCAGAGAAATACTTCAAAAAAGCAATTGAACTAGGATTATCTATGGATATGGATTTGGCTGTAGCCAAATTAAACCTCGCAGGTGTAGCAATGACACGCCGAAGAAAACTAGAGGCTACCACCTTACTGAATGAAGCTAAAAAGTTAGATAAACAGAATATGTTAAAAGAACAAATTGTGATGATGAAAGAGCAAATGAAGAAAATTTAACACCTGTTCAACTAATTAATTTTAAACCACTTACAATTGTAGGTGGTTTTTTTATGAAATATGCTTTTCATCGTTTTTTTTTTACTGTTTAACGATTTTATTGATATTGGTTGATAAATAAAGATAAATTTATGCCATATAGTAAAAATTATGCAGATAAAATTACATATAATACTATTTTTCTTATATACTACCAGCATTTATGCGCAAGACAGCATTGTCTACTTTTCTGATGCTGTAAAACTAAATATTAAACCTTATCGCCTAGCAAGTACTTCAGCCTTTGAGAATAAGGACTCTGAAGAAGGAAAGCGATTATTTGATTCACTAGTTCAATACAAACTTAACGGCACTCGGTTTGATGATTTTACTATAAAAGGATATAAATCTAAAAAAGTCATCTTAAACAAAATAAAAAAAACAATTTTATTAGTCACCTACGCCAGTTGGTGCGTACGCAATAAAGGAGATGCTCCAGCATTAAATGAACTTGCCAACAAATACGCTAATGATTTACAAATTGTTGTTGTATTTTGGGATAAGCGGGAGAATTTGAAGAAAACGGTAAATCATTTCAACTCTAAAATTAAAATTTGCTACGCGAATGAGGCCTACAGAAATGACTTTAAAATCGTGGCCATTTTAAAACACACATTAGGATTGCCTGCCGCATATTTAATAGACGAAAATAAAAAAGTAGTCAATATCAACCGAATCAAAAATCAGAATAAAATTAAAATTTCTAAGGATGCGGCATTTGCTTTTAGCTACACTCTTTTTGAAGGAATTATTAGACCCATAAATACCAAATTAAGTTTAATTGACAAGCCTTAATCCTGATCCTGTTAATGTTTATAGTGCAGTTATCAAAAAAAAATCTATTCTACAACACTCCCTTTTACAGCAAAATGCGACAACCAATACGCCAACAATGAACAAGCACTTGCAATTCTATTAGTGATGAACTGAAAAAAAGTTTCACAAATAGTATCTTCTCACTAAGCACCCCATACTAAACACTGCCCGTACTGATTATACGCGGTAAATTCTCGTTTAACCATTTGTATTTATTTAAAATCATAATATGAGTGCCTCCCTTGACTACGATACAATCCTTAATATTTTTAATCGGAAAAACGTCATCCATATCGCCGTGAATGTGAATTACGCTTTCATCAATTACCGTTCTATCCCATAAAACAACTTGCTCTACAGCCCAATTGAGATACCTAATATCCCGAACAGACAAAAACTTTTCATATAACTTAAGGCGTTGGTTTACTTTTTCGCCAAAAGAAAATTTAGCCAAAGACTCTATATTCAAAATCAAACTCATCGGAATAAGTTTATAAGCTTTAGTTGTTTTGGCAAGTTTCAATCTTAGAGGGAATTCTAGATTACTTTTGACACTCGAAATAATAAGTACGTTGCGAGCATTAAGATGTTTTGACATTTCTTGAACCAGAATACCTCCAAACGAAACGCCAATTAAGACTGGATTTTCATGTTTAATTTTCTCAGAAATTCGCTTAGCATAATGAGTCAAAGATTCATTATCTAACGGAATTTCCCATTCTAATAAATAGATTTCAAATGTATCTTTTGGAAGTACAATTCGTTCAAAAATCAAAGCGCTGGCTGCCAATCCTGGCATAAAATAAACGGGAATTTTACTCATAACTGTTTTAACGATTTTATAACAACTTTACGCTTTTTTATGGTGAATTTTGTATGGTATAAAATTAATTTTTTTATCTGAACTTCGCGTATTATCAACTTTATATTAGCACTACTTTATGACTACACAATTATTCAAAGCCAATACAAGAGGCACTGCTGATTTCGGTTGGCTTAAAGCCAATTTTTCCTTTTCTTTTGGTAATTATTTCAATCCAGAGCGTGTACAATTCGGAAAATTGCGTGTATTAAATGATGATACCATTGCGGCCGGAGCTGGTTTTGGAACCCACGGTCATGCCAATATGGAGATTATTACCATACCACTCGAAGGCGGTTTGATGCACAAAGACAGTATGGGAAATGAAGGTGTTATTCGTTTTGGCGAAGTGCAAGTCATGAGTGCAGGAAGCGGTGTAGAACATTCTGAAATGAATGCTAGCGCTACAGAACATGCAAAAACACTGCAATTATGGGTTTTTCCTGACACTGAGGAAGTTGCGCCCAGATACGGCCAGAAATCATTTGATATTGAAAATCAAATCAATACCTTTGTTAACGTTGTTTCACCAAAGGATCAAAATGATGGTAACGCGCTTTGGGTTTACCAAAAAACTTTTTTTCACTTAGGAATATTTGACGCCAATAGCAACACAACATATCAGGTTCAAATTCCTAGTAACGGTGTTTATTTATTTTTAATCGAAGGCGAAATAACGGTTAATAATCAAATTTTAAAGGCAAGAGATGCCATGGGAATAACCAATTTTGATGCCTTTGACATCAGCATCAATTCCCAATCAAAAATACTTTTGGTCGAAGTACCAATGCAGTAGTAGCAATTCAATTCCTATGGAAATTAAAGACAATGCTTTTTCAAGACAATTTGAAACCACAACCGCACAAGGCTTAGTTACGGTGGAATACTCCTTTCAAGAAAAGAAAATATTCCTCACCAAAATACACGCTCCAGATGGCTACGAAGACGAGGAATTCCTTACTGATTTTTTAAAAAACATAATGGAAATTGCAATAGAACGAAAATTAAAAGTAGTACCTATTTTGCCCAAAATAGTAGTCTTTTTTAAGAAAAACCCCATTTACAAAGAATTACTTCCACCAGGAATTCGCCTATAAAAAAACGGCTGTGTCATTGAAAACACAGCCGTTTTTATTTATTACAAATTTACTAGAATTACTTTTCAATCTCGCGCATGCTTTCCATTTTCTTGTGAGCCAAGAAACCAGTGATGTCTTCAAAATGCTCTACAACTCGTTTATTTCCAAATTCAAAAACTTTAGTCGCCAATCCGTCAAGGAAATCCCTATCGTGAGAAACTAAAATTAAAGTTCCATCAAAATCACGTAAAGCATCTTTAATAATGTCTTTGGTTTTCATATCAAGGTGATTCGATGGCTCATCTAGAATCAATACATTAACTGGCTCGAGCAATAATTTTATCATTGCCAAACGGGTTTTCTCTCCACCAGAAAGTACTTTTACCTTCTTGGTAACATCGTCTCCTTGAAACATAAAAGCACCTAAAATATCTTTGATTTTTGTTCGCACATCACCAACAGCAATGTCGTCTATAGTTTCAAAAATAGTAGCGTTTTCATCTAATAACGAAGCTTGGTTTTGCGCAAAATAACCAATTTGTGCGTTGTGCCCAACTTCTAAACTTCCACCATTAATTTCAATTTCTTTCATAATGGCTTTGATCATCGTAGATTTTCCTTCACCATTTTTCCCCACGAAAGCGACTTTTTCGCCTCTTTCAATAACAATATTGGCATCTTTGAAAACAACATGATCTCCGTATGATTTTGACAAATCTTTTACGATTACTGGATATTGTCCAGAACGTGCTGCTGGTGGAAATTTTAATTTTAGTGCTGATGTATCTACCTCATCAACTTGAACTATAACTAATTTCTCTAGCATTTTTACACGCGATTGCACGGCATCGGTTTTAGAAAATGTCCCTTTAAAACGGTCAATAAAAGTCCGGTTATCCGCAATCATGCGTTGTTGCTCGTCATAGGCTTTTTGCTGGTGAACCCTTCTGTCTTTTCTTAATTCTAAATAATGAGAATATTTAGCTTTATAGTCATAAATACGTCCCATCGTTACTTCAATAGTCCGATTAGTAATATTATCTACAAAAGCTCTATCGTGTGAAATAACTACGACAGCTTTAGCTGAATTAATCAAAAAATCCTCTAACCATTGAATACTTTCGATATCCATGTGGTTGGTGGGCTCATCTAGCAAAATTAAATCTGGTTTTTGTAATAGGATTTTAGCGAGTTCAATTCGCATTCTCCAACCTCCCGAAAATTCTGTAGTTTGACGGTTAAAGTCTTCCCTAACAAATCCTAGACCCAGTAGAATTTTCTCTACTTCGGCTTCGTAATTTACTTCTTCAATCGCATAAAATTTCTCACTAAGGTCCGAAACGCGTTCGATCAATTTCATGTAGGCATCACTTTCATAATCGGTACGAATCGTTAATTGCTCATTGATTTCGTCTATTTCGGCTTTCATACCAAAGATTTCACCAAACGCTTTTGAGGTCTCTTCCATAACCGTTGCGCCATCAGTAGCCAATAAATGCTGAGGCAAATAAGCTACTATAGCATCTTTTGGCGCCGAGATATTACCGGTTGAGGGCTTGCTTTGTCCTGCAATTATCTTAAGAAGAGTCGATTTTCCTGCTCCATTTTTACCCATAAGGGCAATTTTATCATTTTCATTTATGGCAAAGGAAACGTCACTAAAAAGAGTTGTTCCACCAAATTGTACGGAAATATCGTTAACTGTAATCATTCAGATTTTTAGATTTTTAGACTGCTTAGACTTCTAGACTCTCAGCAAGATTTTTTTGAAAGTGCAAAGATAGCTTAAATAAGGAATTGAGCAATTATTAATTTTTTATGCCAGAAACTAAAAACCGCTAATTCACGAATTTAAAATTTGCGAATTAGCGGGATTTTTTTGAATAAATTCAATGTTACGATACAACCCATAAATTGTTATATCTATTTACTACTAAAATGGATTTAAAAAAAAACTCTACATTAAGAGATATAAACCCTATTTTCTTTGTACTTCCAAAATATGTTTTAACATTAACTTTTTTTATTTTTTAGAATAAAATAACTTTACTTCATTATTTACATTACTTAGATAGTACGTTGTTCAGGTCCGAAAGATATTCTTGATTCTCACTCATACCTATATGACCTTGGTTTTTCAAAATATAAAAGCAATCATTTGGTTTTAGCATTTTACTCAATTCTACAGAGTTATACATTGGAATTATGTTGTCTATATCTCCGTGAAAAATATAAATAGGCGCTTTAACTTTTGTTATAAATATATTGGTTTCAAATTTAAATTTCTTTAAAAAATCAGGAACAAATGGAACTCTGGTTTCTGAATATTCCAAAAAATTATAATATGGCGCTTGCAATATCAAACTTTTAGGATTTGATCGTGATGACAAATAGGTTGCTGGTCCAGTCCCTATTGAATAGCCTATGACAGTTATTTTATCTTCTTTGTACTTTGACAATAATTTTTGATATGCAAACAAAACATCATTGTTAATCTGCGCCTCATTTTCAACTACTCCTTCACTTTTCCCGAATCCTCTGTAATCTAAAATAAAAATATCATATCCTAAATCATTATATATACTTGCAATATTTCCCCATGTATCTAAGGCTCCCGAATTTCCATGTAAATAAAACAGTAACCCCTTTGGTTTTTTAATCTTGAACAAAATTCCGTGTAACTTTACATTATCATATGATGGAATAGAAAGTTCTTCAAAATCCCCTTCAAATTCAAATTTATAATCGCTCGGAAGTTTTGAAGCATTAAAAATCATTTCTCCTTGATAAAAATAAACATACAATAATATCAGTGCATAAATAAATCCTAAAAAACCAAAAAGTGTAACCAAAACAAATTTGATTGTTTTCATGTAATTATATTTAAATTAAGAAACGCGAAAAATAATTAATAGTGAACAAAAAATAAATTTAGTAAACTTAAATATAAACAACAATCTCAAACCATTTCCTAAGAGATCAAAAATTTAATCAGTTTAAATAAATTTTCCGAAATCAAATTGAAACCATATTAGCCAATTGCTAATTATTACTACTCCTATAGAAAAATTGCCAATAAGCATCTTTTATAATTAGCGAATTGGCGGCTGATTAATGGCTTTATATTTTTTTTAAAAAGAAGCATTTATTCTTTTCTCCACTTCTTTGTTTCCTCAAAAACGTGTTCTAAAATCGCTGCTTCTCTTTCGTCAAAGTCAACGTTTCTTCGACTCATGACCAATCGAGCGGTTTCAAAAGCTTTTTTAGTGATGTAAGTCGTAAAACCCGAAGCTCCTCCCCACGAAAAACTAGGTACAAAATTACGTGGAAATCCACTACCAAAAATATTAGCACTTACTCCTACTACCGTACCAGTATTAAACATGGTATTGATGCCGCACTTGCTATGATCTCCCATCATCAAGCCACAAAACTGAAGTCCAGTTTTGGCAAAACCTTCGGTTTCGTAACTCCACAATTTTACCTCTTCGTAATTGTTTTTTAGATTCGAATTGTTACTGTCTGCACCAATATTACACCATTCTCCCAGAACAGAATTCCCTAGAAATCCATCGTGTCCTTTATTAGAATAGCCAAATAAAACGGAATTATTTACTTCGCCACCTATTCTAGAATGTGGCCCAACTGTTGTTGCTCCATACACTTTTGAGGCCAATTTTACTTGTGCATGATCACACAAGGCAAACGGACCCCTAATTACGGAGCCTTCCATAATTTCGGCATCCTTCCCAATGTATATCGGACCCGTTGATGCATTTAGAGTAACGAATTCTAACTTGGCGCCTTCCTCAATAAATATATTTTCAGGCGCAATAACATTCACGCTTTTAGGAATAGGTTGTGACTTTCTATCTTCAGTCAAGAATTCAAAATCCTCCCGAATAGCTGCGTCATTATTGGAGAAAATATCCCAAGTGTTTTGAACTGTCAAGCAATCTTCGTTGTACTCTATAATTTCGTAGGTGTCAAAATCTACTTCTTCTTGTTCATCATCAGTATAAAAAGCAATGACTTCCTCGCCTTTAAAAATAGCTTGATTGGGTTCTAAATTACTTACCATTTCGGCCAAAACGTCGTTGGGCAAAAAAGAGGCATTGATCATCACGTTGACCTCTAATTCAACCATTGGAAATTTCTCTGACAAATATTCTTCTGTTAACGTAGTTGTGGTAGAACCCAGACGCATTTCCCATTTTTGACGAATGGTCATAATACCAATTAAAATATCAGCAACAGGGCGTGTGAAAGTAAAAGGCAATAAAGCGTTTCTTGCAGGTCCGTCAAAAAGTATATAATTCATTGTATCGTGTTTCAAATTTTATAAAGGTTCAAAGTTACAAAGATTTGAATAGCAATAAAAATAAAAGACTCTCTTGGGAAAACACGGAAGTTTAAAAAATTAAGTGCTATACTTTTTTTTGAACCATTAAGGCATTAAGAGTATTAAGGTTGTTGCAAAACTAAAATCAATAGCAACAAAGCAAAAAATAATTGTTTGCGCATAAAAAAGCCCCGCAAATTGCGAGGCTTTCTGTATCTTGAAAACAAGTTAAAATTATTTAGCGTGTTTAGCGTATTTAGTTTTAAATTTATCGATTCGTCCTGCAGTATCAATAAGTTTAGATTTACCTGTGTAAAAAGGGTGAGACGTTCTAGAGATCTCCATTTTTACAACTGGGTATTCAACACCATCAACTGTTAATGTTTCTCTTGTATCTGCAGTGGATTTCGTGATAAAAACTTCGTCGTTTGACATGTCTTTAAATGCAACTAATCTGTAATTTTCTGGGTGAATTCCTTTTTTCATCTTGTTAATCTTTTTTATTTGTTAATTATAAGGGACTTTGAAGCTTTTCTTGTAACAGAAAAGGTATAAATCACATATAACTTTTTGTTTTACACTTTTATTTTGAGTGTGCAAATTTACACTATTTTTTCAATAAACAAATCTTTGTTTCACTTTTTTTATATAATCGTAAAAAGCGATTTTTAGCTACGAATATATTGGGAATTGCTATATTTGTCGATTAATTCTAAAACAATCAAAATGATCAACGAAATTATTAAAAAGAATGGGATAACCTACGGTGTAATAATTGGAGCTATACTATCATTAATAACTGCTTTTATGTATGCAGTAGATCTTGAATTATTCATCGCTTGGTGGACTACACTTTTAAGTTTTTCAGTTTTCATAATCATACCTATTATAATGCTTTCAAAAACAAAGAAAGAGTTAAATGGAATATTTTCTTTTAAAGATGCCTTCACTAATTATTTTATTGCAGCAACAATAGGAGTGCTTATTTCTGTTGCATTCAAAATCATTTTATTTAATTTTATTGATCCTTCTGTAAAAGAAACGCTTCTAGACTTAACTATAAAATATCTGATTAGTACTTCTGAAAAATTTGGAGTTCCTGCGTCTTCGTTAAACGAAACTATTTCTAAACTAAGAGAAACGGATCCTTATTCAATTGTAGAGCAATTGAAAGGTTCCATTTTCGCCCTCTTTTTTTGCGCAATATTAGGATTAGTAATGGCAGCATTCTTTAAAAGTAAATCTACACAAGAATAAAAATTAATGAATCTATCTATCCTCATACCGCTTCTTAACGAAGAGGAATCACTCAATGAACTCTATAATTGGATCATACAAGTGATGCAATCTCATAGTTACAGTTACGAAATCATTTTTCTAGATGATGGCAGTACTGATAATTCATGGACTATTATCGATGGATTTGCTCAACAAAACCCTAACGTTAAGGGCGTTCGTTTCATGAAAAATTTTGGAAAATCGCAGGCCTTGCATGCTGGTTTTGCTAAGGCTAAAGGTGATGTCATTATTACTATGGATGCCGATTTGCAAGACAGTCCTGAGGAAATTCCTGGCTTGTATGATATGATTGTTAACGGTAAGTACGATTTGGTTTCGGGTTGGAAAAAGAAACGTTACGATTCTGTTGTAGCTAAAAATCTGCCTTCTAAATTATTTAATTGGGCGGCACGGAAAACATCGGGTGTGGAATTGAATGATTTCAATTGCGGTTTGAAAGCGTATAAGAATATTGTAGTAAAAAACATTGAAGTTTCGGGTGAAATGCACCGTTACATTCCTGTATTGGCTAAGAATGCTGGTTTTGGAAAAATTGGTGAAAAAGTAGTGCAACACCAAGCCCGAAAATATGGTGAAACTAAATTTGGAATGGAACGTTTTGTAAACGGTTTTCTGGATTTAATTACCATTTGGTTCCTTTCTCGTTTTGGAAAAAGACCGATGCACCTTTTTGGTGCCATGGGATCCTTGATGTTCATTATAGGATTTATGCTTGCTGGTTATATAGGTATTTCAAAATTATACCACATGTATAATGATATGCGCTACAGCTTGGTAACGAATAATCCTTGGTTTTTCATTGCCTTGACCACAATGGTTTTGGGAACACAATTATTTCTAGCTGGATTCCTTGGTGAAATCATTTTGCGAACCAAAAATAATGAGGAGCGCTATAAAATTTCAGATACTGCTAATATCATTGAATAAAATTGTTTAATATAAATAAACTATCATTAATATGGAAATTGAATATCTGATTAAATTTTTAAAACAGTCAAGTGGTCAAGTATTTTCAAAAAGAGATGCTTCATTTTTATGGATGATGCAAAGACAAACACAAACACTTATAGATAGAGGGGCTATTGAAGAGTTAATTATTGATGGAGAAGTGTTTTATAAATTATTGTAGAGTTACTGAAAATAAAATTTTTTTTAACAAAAAAGTGACGACCATTCTGTACAAAAATGCCTCTTAAGTAAAAATATTTTAATTAGAATTAATAATTAAATCAAATTACCATATTATAAAACTTAATTCTTATACCCTAATAAAGTGCTTCAAGGTAGCTTTCTTTGATTTTGAAGTAATAACTAGAAACTCTAATTTAGAATACTTTTTTTATTAATTAACATTTAGAAATAGATGGAAATAGAAGTTATACAAAATAAAATATTTGAGATTCGAGGTCAAAAAGTAATGCTTGACTTTGATTTAGCCTTGCTATACAACGTTGAAAATAAAGCATTAAAACAGGCAATAAGAAGAAACATTACTCGATTTCCTGTAGATTTTATGTTTGAACTTACAGAAATTGAGTTCAATACTTTGAGGTCACAAATTGTTACCTCAAAAAGAGGTGGTGTTCGGTACATGCCTTTTGCCTTTACAGAACAAGGAATAGCAATGCTTTCCAGTGTTTTAAGCAGTGAAAAGGAAAATCCTCACCCCAACCCTCTCCAAAGGAGAGGGAGACGAAACCGGAAGTTTTTGTTGCATGCTGATTAATAATTTTTTATCGAACTAGAATTCTAAAAATAACGAAGAAAAAAACTAAAATTGGTTATAAAAACTGATTTTCAATGTTAACGTGACTAGCCCTGATAGTAGTGGAAATCCTTTTATTCGCCGCGGCGAATAAAAGATTGCAACGTATAGCAGGAAAAAGCTCCTAAAAATTAAAAAAAACATACGATGGAAATCAAACAAAACATATTGGATGCCGTGAATGAGTGGTTCACCCCAACATTTGACACCGCTACTCAAGAGGCGATAAAAGATATAATGACGACTTCTCCCAAAGACTTGGAAGAGCGATTTTATAAAAATCTAGAATTTGGAACCGGAGGAATGCGCGGTATTATGGGTGTGGGAAACAATCGCATTAATAAATACACGCTTGGAAAAAGTACACAAGGACTTTCGGATTACATGCACAGTGCATTTCCTAACCAACCTTTGAAAGCAGCAATTGCGTATGATTGCCGTCATAATAGTGATACCTTAGCGAAAGTAGTGGCGGATGTTTTTTCGGCAAACGGCATTGAAGTATTCTTATTTTCGGAGATGAGACCTACGCCGGAGTTGTCTTTTGCTGTGAAACATTTAGGTTGTCAATGCGGTATTGTACTTACGGCTTCGCACAATCCGCCAGAGTATAACGGATATAAAGTATACTGGCAAGATGGTGGCCAAATTGTACCACCAGAAGATAAAGGCATTATTGATGTAATTGAGAATTTAAATTACGATCAGATCAAGTTTACGGCCAATGAAGATTTAATTCATTATATCGATAAGGATATTGATGAAGCTTTTATAAAATCGACTATTGAAAACGCAAGTTTTGGTACTTCGGCTGACGCCAAAAAAGAACTGAATATAGTTTTTACCTCTTTGCACGGTACTTCTATAAAATTAGTTCCAGATACTTTATCGCAAGCGGGTTATTCACAAGTACATATTGTAGAAGAACAGCGCGTACCAAATGGTGATTTCCCTACGGTAAAGTCTCCGAATCCTGAAGAGCCAGAAGCATTGACGATGGCACTAGCATTAGCAGATAAAACAAATGCAGATATTGTGGTAGGAACCGATCCTGATTGTGACCGTTTAGGGGTTGCTGTTAGAGATAATAATGGCAAAATGACTTTGCTAAACGGCAATCAAACTATGATTTTGATGACTGCTTTCCTACTTGAAGAATGGAAAAAAGCGGGAAAAATTAACGGAAAACAATTTGTAGGCTCGACCATTGTATCAACACCTATGATGATGGAACTAGCGACAAACTACGATGTAGAATGTAAAGTGGGGTTGACTGGTTTTAAATGGATTGCCAAGATGATCAAAGATTTTCCCGAGCTTGAATTTATAGGTGGTGGTGAAGAAAGTTTTGGATATATGGTTGGCGATGCAGTGCGTGATAAAGATGCTGTAGCGGCTACCTTATTGATTTGCGAATTAGCGGCTCAAGCCAAAGCGAAAGGAAGCTCCGTTTATAAAGAACTACTTAAACTTTATGTTGATAACGGATTTTACAAAGAGCATTTAGTTTCATTGACCAAAAAAGGAATGGACGGTTTGCAAGAAATCAATCAGATGATGATTGACATGAGAGAAAATCCATTGAAAGAAATTAACGGACAGCGTGTCATTATGCTCGAAGATTATCAATCCTCTATCGCAAAAAACTTGCTGGACGGAAGCGAATCTGAGATGGTTATTCCAAAATCGAATGTGTTAATTTATTACACTGAAGATGGATCTAAAATTTGCGCCAGACCAAGTGGAACCGAACCAAAGATAAAATTCTATATTAGTGTAAATACAGAATTAAACGCTGTTGAAGATTTTGACGAAGTAGAAGCTGATCTAGACAACAAGATCAAAAACATAATTACTGCAATGCAATTGAACTAATGGATGCAAACCTAAAAAAATTATTTCCTTTTACTAAACCGTATCAGTCCCATATTACTTGGAATGTGATTTACAACATATTGTATGCGTTGTTTAGCACTATTTCTATGTTGACACTGTTTCCGGTTTTACAGGTACTTTTTGGAAAAACAGAAAAAGTATTAGCTCAGCCTGTATACGCAGGAATAGGAAGTATTAAAGAATACGTAATTGATTATTTGAATTACAAAATTTCAACTTTATCAGCAGGAGAAAGTACTGAAATCGTATTACTTTTTGTAGTAGCAATGGTTATAACCACATTTTTTATTAAAAATTTATTCAATTATTTGGCTTCCTATCATATCATGCACCTGAAAAATGGCGTTTTGAAAGATTTGAGACAGTCGATGTATGATAAAATTATTGAGTTGCCCATTTCATACTATTCAGAAAAACGAAAAGGAGATATGATGGCGCGCATGCTAGGTGATGTCAATGAGGTTCAAAATTCATTTTTCTCTATTTTAGAATTAGTGGTAAAAGAGCCTTTAACTATCATTTTTGCTTTAGGAATGATGTTTGCCATCAGTACTAAATTAACTTTATTTGTCTTGATATTCATGCCAATTTCGGGATATATTATTTCAAAATTAGCGAAGAATTTAAGAGCACAATCACTGGAAGCCCAAAAAGAAAGTGGATCACTCATATCAGTTGTAGAGGAAACGTTAGGCGGTCTGAAAGTTATAAAAAGTTACAATGCCGAACCTTCTTTTAAAAGTAGATTTAACGATTCAGTGACGCGATTATTGAATTTAACGAACAGTATAGGAAGCCGCAACAACTTGGCTACGCCATTAAGCGAATTTCTGGGTGTAACTACTATTGCCATTTTACTTTTTTACGGAGGCCTTTTAGTTTTAAATGACAAAACATTAGATGGCGCTTCTTTTATTGTCTATTTGACATTAGCGTTTAACATCCTTACTCCGGCGAAAGCGATTTCCAAAGCATCGTATTCAGTTAAAAATGGATTGGCCGCTGCAGAACGTGTTTTTGAAGTATTAGATGTAGAAAACGAAATCACCTCTAAAGAAAATGCCATTCAAAAACATTCATTTGAATCAGATATTACTATTTCAAACATCAACTTTAAGTACGAGGATGAAAACGTTTTAAAAGACTTTTCGCTTAAAGTTAAAAAAGGTCAAACAGTAGCGCTAGTGGGACAATCCGGTAGTGGAAAAAGTACCATTGCCAACTTGCTAACCCGTTTTTATGATGTACATGAAGGAACGATTACTATTGATGGAATAAACATTAAAGACCTCCATTTAAACTCGCTTCGCGGATTAATGGGTTTGGTAACACAGGACAGTATCTTGTTTAACGATACCATAAAAGCGAATATTTCATTGGGGAAACCGGATGCAACTGATGAGGAAATTATTGAAGCCCTGAAAATTGCAAATGCATTTGAGTTTGTAAAAGATTTACCAAAAGGCATTCATACTAACATTGGCGATAGCGGAAACAAACTTTCTGGTGGACAAAAACAGCGATTATCTATTGCGCGCGCGGTCTTGAAAAATCCTCCAATTATGATTCTAGATGAAGCCACATCTGCATTGGATACAGAAAGTGAGAAATTTGTTCAGGTCGCTTTAGAAAACATGATGCAAAACAGAACTTCAATTGTGATCGCACACCGACTCTCAACCATTCAAAAAGCAGATGTGATTGTGGTAATGAAAAAAGGAAGAATTGTAGAGCAAGGAAATCATGAAGAGCTGATTGCGCTTCAAGGTGTTTACAACAAACTAGTAAGCTTACAAACGCTTGAGTAGTTAAATTATATAACTGAGAACTCTATTAAGACAATTCAGTATAGAATTTTTAAAGGTTATGTAAGATAGAGATATATTTACATAACCTTTATTATTTAAAACCAAGTATAATGCTTTTCAAAATTATTTTAATCTTTCACATCCTTTCTGGATTTATCGGTTTACTTATAGGCACAATTGTTTTAATTCGAAAGAAAGGAGATGCTATTCATGAAAAACTTGGCAAAGTATTTACTTTTGCAATGGTTTCAACCGGATTGTGTGCTTTTTACCTTTCGTTTACGCATCTTAACTTATTCCTTTTTATAGTAGGCATATTTACAATTTATCTATCTATTTCAGGTTATAGAATGCTTCATTTGAAAAAGGCTCATCTAGGTCAAAAACCTCAAACCGGTGATGCTTTTTTGACAATTTTAATACTTATTTCCAGTACTATCTTCTTTTATATTGGATTTAAATACGTAATGTCAAAACAATTTTTCGGGATAATTTACTTTCTTTTTGGAAGTGTTAGTATGCTATTATGTTATGTTGAATACAAAGCGTACTCACGAAAAGTAACTGACATATTATACGGCTTGAAAAATCACATTGGCCGCATGACAGGCGCATACATTGCTGCCTTTGCCGCATTTGTTGTTGTGAACAATACTTTTTTGCCAGATGTATTAGCGTGGAGTTTCCCCGGAATTATTGGCGGTATATTCGTTGGTAGAACACTACGAAAATTGAAAACTAATCAATAAAAGAAAATACCCTATTAGAACTATTGCTTTTACTTTCCTTTTTATGCAAAAGAAAATAAATATAGCCGACTAAAACAACAATGCTGAAAGTGCAGCGATTGCAACAAAAACGAAAGACGAAATTAAATCCATAAATAATTTAACCACAACTGGTTTTATAGCTGAATATGACTTTCTATTTTGGAGAATTGAAAATCTTAAAAAAATCTAAACCATAAAAGCTATTTGTACAAAATCATTATAAAAAACAAGCGCTTACATCATAATTCTAAATTAAATTGATCAACTTTACATGTCTTATTACTTACTGTCTCTACAATTTTTTAAATAATTTAAATGTATATCAACAATTCGGCTATCAAACTTCCTACAGATCCCAACACCGTGGTTTGGAAATACCTTGATTTGTCTAAGTTTTTAGATTTATTGCTGTCGCAAAAACTATTCATGTCACGATCTGATAAATTCGAAGATCAGTATGAAGGTACTTTTAGCGAACCTACTTTTGAGGAGATTAAAAAACTATCGATTGATAATCCCGACTTTTTAAAATACTATAAAATACATCGGGAGAAAGTAGCCATTAGTAGCTGGCACATCAATGAATACGAATCTTTTGCCATGTGGCAGATCTTTACGCAAAATAGCGAAGGCTTGGCAATTCAATCGACAATTGGACGTTTGCAGGAAGCATTGGCACCAGAAACAAATTTCAATCAATATATCGGCGAAGTAAATTATATTGATTACAAAAAAGAACACATTCCGTTTGACGATTTATTTTTTCCTTTTCTATTCAAACGGAAAAGTTTTCAATACGAAGGTGAAGTACGCATCCTGACTGATATTGGCGACAGTACAGTAAAAATCAACGAAGGTTTAAAAATCAATGTTGATATTAACGTATTAATCGAAAAAATATATATTCATCCCAAATCTGAAAACTGGTATAAAAATTTGGTTATTCAGTTAGTAAAACAACTGGGATTTGATTTCACCATTGAAAAATCAGATTTGGAAAGCGATATTTTGATTTGAATCAAAAACTTCGAAAAATTGCAATTGGATGGAACCATTTTAGGATCTTTCCAAATTAACAAATCAAGATTCTTTATAATTTTGATGATAATGCTACTTTTTACTTTATCACCCAATTAATCTCACGATAATTATTGTAATATCAAATTATTAGGAGAGAAAAATAGTAACATCACAACTATACTTTATTTGAAACAAGTAGGGATTATTTATTATTTTGATGTATTTTCGCATCAAAACTGCAACAAATTCGATAATCAAAAAAATAAAACAGATGAATTTAAAAAACTTGACTAACGAAGAACTATCAATAGAATATAATAAAAGAAAATCAACGCGCACATTTGCTGGATTTTATGTTGGAATATTTATTGGTATTGCAGTTTGGAGTACCGCGACAAACGGACTTGGATTTTTAACTTTCTTGCCCATTTTGGTGGGATATTTTTTCACAAAAGCAGGTTCGAATTACAATGAGATTAAACAAGAAATGTCGTTTAGAAAAAGTAATTAGTAAGACATTTTTAAGCTATTGCAAATCAAAAAACTAACTATCTATAAAATTTAAATTAACTCGCAAGTATGAAAAAAAACTTAGCAGAATTATCAAACGAATAACTTTTAAAAAAAAGAGATTTGATGAAAGGAGTAGCAATTGGGTTTTCAATAATATATCTTTTTGTTTTGGCTCTCATCCTTTACCTTCTCCTTACAAGAGGTTTTAAAAATATTTCATTTGTTGTATTCGTCCCAATTTTCCTTTCACCTACAATATTAATGCCTTTACTGCTCTATTTTGGAATGCTAAAAAAAGAGATTAAATCAAGACAACTTTAATTTACCTCAACATCAATGGACCAAAATTGCCAAAACTGTAGCACACTAATTTTAAATAACTTCTGCGATAATTGTGGTCAGAAAAAATTTAAAAAAATAGATAGAAAATATATTTGGGATGAAATTCAATATACTTTTTTACACACTAACAAAGGTTTTTTATACTCTGTAAAAAATATTATCAAGAATCCAGGGAAAACAGCGAGAGCTTTTATTGATGGGAATAGAGTAAATCATTACAAACCAATATTGTTAGTATTTGTGTTAAGTGGTATCTCCACTTTTATATCTGTAAAAATAATTGGTTTTGAGAAAATCATGAGTGCTTTTTATGCCAAGGAAAATCTCACCTCTGCATACATGAATGACGTAATTACCTTTCTTAAAAGTTACAATTCAATTTTAATGTTACTGCTTGTACCCGTTTTTGCCTTAACAACCAAACTTGCGTTTAGAAAATGGGGAAATAACTATTATGAACACGTAGTAATAAATGCTTATATCGTATGTGTTTACACTCTTTTTAGCATATTGATAATTAGTCCGTTACTATTTATTTTCAAAAATAATATGGACTACTTTACAGTGATCTCAAGTTTGACAATGTTAAGTATTCCTTTTATTTTGGTTTGGTTTTTCAAAGGATTTTATCCCATCAAGCCACTAAAAAGTATTATTGGCCGTGTGCTTTTAACTTTTACTTTCTTATGCACTTTGTTTGTACTTATAATGATACTTTTGATCATTGGTGGTGTTGTTTTTGCCATGATCGCTGGTCCAGAATCATTAGAGTATTTCAAGCCAAAACAATAGCGTAACGTGCTGGTAAAAGTCAAAATTATTGGTGAAAAATCCGATCATACAATTGGTGAAACAACTGGGTTTTGATTTCACCATTGAAAAATCAGATTTGGAAAGCGATATTTTGATTTAGAACAAAGCGTATTAAACCGGCTCGTAACCTATAATTTTCCATTCTTTTTTAGACAAATCAATGAAGTAGTAATTTACTACGTCTTTCTTATCAAACTGTCCGTTTTTGTTGGTATCTTCAACCGTTCTATAGTACAAACGGTTATTGGATTCAATCAATTTCCAATCGATTAATTCCTGAAAATCAGATGATATTTTAGTGAATTTTTCACCGCTGATTTTGCTTAAATACAATGCTTTAATATCACTCGTATCCAATTTTCCATCTTTATTCGTATCCATGTCCACCATCGTGTACACCATAATCTGGTTATTGGTTTTATTTGCAACCGACTTTAAATAGGTGGCTGTTTGAATCAAAACAGGCTTTTCTGTTAGTTTTTTAATAGAATCGGAATCTACTTTTTGAAATTTTAAATTTTGCAAGAAACCCGTGATTTCAAATTCACCATAATTCGATATCGTAAAACTCAAATCATTTACACTAGAAGAACCATATCTGGACTTCACGCCACGTTCCCGAATACTTAAATCCCCAACAGGATGAATTAAATAATCTGTTCCTTCCATTTGCAATGGCAAATCAGCAATTTGAATTTGAGTAGAATCCGCCTTAACTAGCTCTCTTGCTTTGCTAGTTTCATCGTAGGTCACTTTGGGTTTTTCAACTTCCTCTTTGCAACTGGCTAAAAGCAAAATTGCGATTCCTACTATTGTTATATGTAGTTTTTTCATTTTGTTGTACTATTAATATCCAAATGTAATCATTTTTAAAAACCGTAACGGTATTAGCCACTTGATTTAACTATTTATAATTGGGTCAACTTTGCTTTAATTATATCGTTTACAACTTCGCAGTAAGCTTAACATTAAAAACTCGTGTTGTCATATAATTAGGAATTGCATATTGATTTTTAGAATATACATCCCTAACCCAAGTATTTGTGATGGCGTTTTGGTTGTCAAAAAGATTGAAAATTTCTAATCCTATTGCCAATTCTTGGAAATCTTTGAACAAACCCGAATCTCTTTTAACTGTAGTGTTATCAATAAAAACCTTAGAAAAACCCACATCTACGCGACGGTAATCATTCAATCTATTTTGGTACAAATATGGATCAGCATACGATGGCGAACCTCCAGGCAATCCAGTGTTGTAAACTAGGTTCAGATACAATTTTATACTGGGAATATTAGGCATATAGTCTTGAAAAAGCATTCCAAATTTCAATCGTTGATCCGTAGGTCTGGCAATAAATCCTCTGTCATTACTATTTTCTTCAGTTTTCAAATAACCAAAACTAATCCAAGATTCAGTTCCAGGTACAAACTCTCCGTTTAGGCGTACATCTAATCCTTGTGCGTAAGCAGTTGCATCATTATTGGCTGCATAGCGTATGCGAACATTATCAATCGTATAAGTATTTACATCTGTCAAAGATTTATAATACAACTCCGAAACTAATTTAAAAGGACGATTCCACATTTTGAAACTGTAGTCATTTCCCAAAACAAAATGTACTGATTGTTGTGCTTTGGTATTGGGTTGTACCGTTCCGGTAGCATCTCTCAACTCCCTGTAAAATGGCGGCTGATGGTACAAACCTCCTGAAATTCTAAAAACCATTTCCTTTTCCCAGTCTGGTTTAATAGCAAACTGTACTCTAGGACTCACCCTTATTTGGGATTTACCTGCTATTGTTGCGCCTATCACTTCCCAATTGTGCGCCCTAATTCCTGCATTATACCATACTTGACTCGTACCAATATTCGATTTCAAACTCCATTGCACATAACCTGAAAATCTATTGATGGAGTTAAAATTTGTTGCACGAATATTTTGATACGGAACCAATGGTCCTGTGTAAGGCGTGTAAGGCTGATCATTTCTTGGCAAATCAATAATTGGTGGATTTAAAGAGAAACCAGCGGAATCAATAACCTCCCACTCTATTATTCGGTCACGTATAGATTCTCGTGTGTATTTTATTCCCCATTCTAATTGGTTTTCTTTCCAATCATGAAATCCTTTTATCTCTGTGTTTACAATCAAAGCATCTAAATCATTTCTCGCATGACTTAGTTGTGATCCTATACCTCTGGTTAAAGCTACATCGCCAAAAGTTTCAGAACCAATATTAGAGTCTACTTCGCCCAATCTGTATTGAGCAAAAATGTCAAAATATTCTTGTTCTAAAGTATGAAAAATCGAACCAATAAATTTCAATGTAAAATTATCGGAGGCATTAAAAGTTGTTTTTAAAGCACCAAAATACGTATCATACTTATCCTTTTCTTGCCCTTCGTAAAAAACAGTCAATGCCATAGGATTGTCAATGGTTCCAAAGTTAGTCTGTCTCGTTAATGGCTGGTATTGGTATTTATTTTGAGAAATATTACCTAGAAAACTCCATTGCCATTTTGCAGAAGCCTGGTAATTTATATTGGTTTGAATATCCGCAAAAGATGGCGTAAAATTAGTTTGTGTTTCCTGGCTATTTACCAAAAGGCTGTTGTTGCGGTATCGAACTCCAGTAACGGCTGACCATTTTTTATCTCTAGAAATAGCATCAACTGAAAGACTTCCGCCAAGAAAACTGGCCTCGAGGCTTGCGCCAAATTGAACTGGCTTTCTATACGTAATATCTAATACTGATGATAATTTGTCGCCAAACTTTGCTTGAAAACCTCCTGCAGAAAAATCAACATTCTGAACTAAATCGGTGTTGGTGAAACTCAGTCCTTCTTGTTGCCCCGAACGAACTAAAAACGGGCGATACACTTCGATTTCATTGACATAGACCAAATTCTCGTCATAATTTCCACCACGCACGGCATATTGTGTACTCAATTCATTATTAGAGTTTACGCCAGGTAAGGTTTTTAAAATATTTTCGATTCCTGCATTTGCTCCTGGAATTTTCCGAATCACTTCGGGCTCAATCGTAGTGATTCCTTGAACCAACTTTTTGTTATTTGCTGTAATAATCACTTCACCCATTTGCTCCTCTTGATCACTCATCACGGGATTAAACTCTTTTTGTTCATTAGAATCCAAAGAAAAAATAATAGTTATTTTCTTTAAAGAGATGTGTGTAAAAATGATAGTAATATTTTGATTTGCAGGAACTTTTAAATCGTAAAAACCATTTTTATTAGTTTGGGTACCACTACTTGAATACGAAACATTCACGTTTTCAACGGGACGATTATTCTTATCTAACACAACACCTTTTATCCGTGCTGTTTGTGCCGTTATTATTAAAGTAATAAAGAGAAAAAAGACTAGTGGTATACGTTGTTTCGGACTCAAAGGGTATGATTTAATTATTTTTGACTTCTAAAAAAGCGACTTTCAAAGGTAGTTGAATTTCCTACGTTATCGACCACGATAACTTTTAAATCATTAGCACCTTCTGCCACAATACCATCATTAAAATAATGCGTTAGTTTTCTAGTTTTATTATCATATTCAAATAATACCCACTTGCCGTTTAAATAGCCATTATATGATTTTATGCCTGACAAAGTATCAGCTATGGATAACTGAAGTGTTTTTTGATCGCTAATCCATTTACCATCAATAGGAAATACTGAACTTATGGTTGGGGCAACCGTATCAGATACTAATGCGTATTTACCTAAAATTTTAACTTTGGTATTGAAAACACTGTCTTTTCTATAGGTTGGATTGTAATTTATTTTTTTACCGTCAATTCTACCAATAAACATTTTTTCTTTTTGTGCTTCAGTCGACTTGGAGTCTTCAATAGAAATTGTAAAATTAGTGTGTGCTGGAACCGTATCCTCATGCAAAAAAAGAGTGTCATTTTTTACATCAAAATTAAAGTTGAAATCTTCATAAAAAGTTCCTGCCGGTATAAAAACGGACATATTTTCAAGAGCAAAATTAGTATCTGTTTTTGCCCTTACGAAATATTTAGATGGGAATGCATCCGTTGCTATTATTGTGGGTAACAAATCATAATGAATGGGAATAGATACTATTTTTTTATTTCCAAAAAAATCGGATACCTCAATGCGATAAAGCGATGCGAGATTAGGAGATACTTGCAACACCCCTTTATTTTCATCCACTTGTATAATACTCAAATCAAAAGGTGTTTTCATAAACAATTGCTGCACCCGTTGTTGTGTCTTTTTATACTTAGAATAGTCAATTAGCGCATTAATGTATCGCATATCATCAAACGAATAGGTTTTAAATTCATAACCAAAATTTGGTTTCCCATTATAAAAAGATTGTACTTTGAACACGCCATTATTATTAAAAGAAACATCATCAGTATCATAAGCCGAAATACCAAAGCCAATAGAACCATTGGCAACAACTTTGTCTGCCAAATAAGTACCGTCTTTTTGCAAGGAAACATTTAGCAATACAGGTCTTTTAGAACGATTTACTGATGTTTTTGAGTCTAAAGGGTATACATAAAGACCCGAAATTATTGGTTTTTTAGTATCTTTCATAAGTGCATCATATCCAAAAAGCATTGGATTAATTACAAATTCTGTTTTCGTATCCCGAAATTCAAAATGCAAATGTGGCCCTTCAGAAGCTCCAGTATTTCCGGAAAAGGCGATAACTTCTCCTTTTTTTATCAGCAATTCATCAGGCTTAAAAAACATTTCAATTTCAAAGGACTGCTCTTTATAGTGGGTCTTTTTGATGAATTGTTCGATGGCGCCATTGGCTGATTTTAAATGTCCATAAACCGAAGTGTACCCATTAGGATGATTAATGTAGATTGTTTTCCCGTTGCCAAAAGTGGATATTTTAATTCTGGATACATATCCATCAGCTACTGCATAAACACGCAACCCTTCTTTTTGTTGTGTTTTTAAATCAAAACCACCATGAAAATGATTGGGTCTTAACTCACCAAAATTTCCAGATAACTGCATCGGAATATCTAAAGGTGACCTAAAATAATCTTTTGGATAATCTACTTGTGCAAAAAGTGACACACCTAAAAATAAAAAAAATAGGGAAAATTTCATCATTTACATTTTTGCTAAGATAAAAAAAGTATTCAAAAGAACACTAAAAAAAATAGAGTGTAACCCTTTGTAAAACGGCTACTTAATTAATTTAATGCAAAAAAAATAATAAAATATTGCAGAATTAAAAAGGAATACTAACTTTGTATGATTATGTAATGAATAGGATATATAATGAGTGCAATTGCAGAATTTATTGATACTCTTGAGGATAAGATTGAAAAACTTTTTACAAAAATGAAGAGTTTAGAAAGAAATAATCAAGATTTAAAAAACGAATTAATAAAAACAGCATCGATAATACAAAATCAATCCATAGAGATTGAAGCCTTAAAAACGCAGTATGAAACACTCAAAGTTGCCAATACATTACTAGGCAGTGACGATAATAAAAGAGATACAAAGCTTAAAATAAATTCATTAATTCGCGAAATTGATTACTGCATAGCCCAGCTATCAGATTAACATAAGATATGGACGAAAAGCTTAAAATTAAAATATCAATTGCAGACCGAGTGTATCCACTTACAGTAGATTTCGCTCAGGAAGAAGGCCTAAGAAGCGCTTCTAAAAAAATTGATAAGATGATCAAGCAATTTGAAGAAAATTATGCCGTTCGCGACAAGCAAGATGTACTAGCAATGTGTGCTTTGCAATTTGCCTCACAAACAGAACAAAAACAAATTGATAATGCAATTGATGGAGAAGAAACCATCGAAAGAATTAAAAAAATCAATTTAATTTTAGACCAATATCTCGACAAATAAACGTTCTTTACAAAAACTAAGATACTGCCTACATTAGTTCATATTTGGTAAACTCAACACTAACAATTTAGAATGAGCAAATCATCGTTACTATAGCAAGCCAATTCAGTTTGGAAGCTTGAACAACGAGTTAGCTCAAAACTTGTCTTTTCGAGTTTATTCAATCCCTCTAATGTAGGCTTTTTTATATATAAATTTTAACAAACATGGACAACATAGTAACGATCATTATTTCAGGAATTATAGGTATTGCGGGAGGTTTTGGTATTGCAAAACTGATAGAAAAAAGTAACATTTCAAACTTAATCAAAAACGCAAAAAAAGAAGCAGCATCTATATTGAAAGATGCAAATCTTGAAGCTGAAAATATAAAGAAGGATAAAATTCTTCAAGCGAAAGAAAAATTTATTGAATTAAAATCGGAACACGAACAAGTTATTTTAACTCGTGATAAAAAAGTAGCTGAAATAGAAAAAAGAGTTCGCGATAAAGAATCTCAAATTTCTAATGAATTATCGAAAGCTAAGAAAGTAAACGATGATTTTGAATCTAAAACTGCCGAATTCACAACAAAAATTGAAAATCTAGATAAAAAACAAGCTGAAGTTGACAAATTGCATAAAAGTCAGTTGCAACAATTAGAAGTAATATCTGGTTTATCAGCTGAAGAAGCAAAAGATCAATTGGTAGAAGGATTGAAAGCAGAAGCTAAAAGTAAAGCAATGTCTCATATTCAAGATACTATTGAAGAGGCTAAATTAACGGCCCAACAAGAAGCGAAGAAAATCATTATCAATACGATTCAAAGAGTAGGTACAGAAGAAGCAGTAGAAAACTGCGTATCCGTATTCAACATTGAGTCGGATGATGTAAAAGGAAGAATCATTGGTCGTGAAGGTAGAAATATCCGCGCATTAGAAGCAGCTACTGGCGTTGAAATCATTGTAGATGACACACCAGAAGCAATTATCCTTTCTTGTTTTGATCCTGTACGTAGAGAAATTGCACGTCTAGCGCTACATAAATTGGTAACTGACGGTAGAATTCACCCCGCTCGTATTGAGGAAGTAGTTGCGAAAACGGCTAAACAAATTGACGATGAAATTATAGAAGTTGGTAAACGTACCGTTATCGATTTAGGAATTCACGGATTACACCCTGAACTAATTAAAGTAGTAGGACGAATGAAATACCGTTCTTCTTACGGACAGAATTTATTACAACACTCGCGTGAAGTTTCAAAACTATGTGGAATCATGGCAGCTGAACTTGGCTTGAACGTAAAACTGGCTAAAAGAGCAGGTTTATTACACGATATTGGTAAAGTTCCAGATGCCGAAAGTGATCTACCTCACGCTTTATTAGGAATGCAATGGGCAGAGAAATATGGTGAAAAAGAAGAGGTTTGTAACGCCATTGGAGCGCACCATGATGAGATAGAAATGAAATCATTATTATCGCCAATTATACAAGTTTGTGATGCTATATCAGGAGCAAGACCAGGAGCACGACGACAAGTACTAGATTCTTACATTCAACGTCTAAAAGATCTTGAAGAAGTAGCTTACGGATTTAGTGGTGTGAAAAATGCTTACGCAATTCAAGCGGGTAGAGAACTTCGTGTGATTGTAGAGAGTGAAAAAGTTTCGGATGAAAATGCTGCTAACTTATCATTTGATATCTCACAAAAAATACAAACGGAAATGACCTATCCAGGACAAGTTAAAGTAACTGTAATTCGTGAAACAAGAGCGGTGAACATTGCTAAATAAATAGCTTTCTAAAATAAATAGAAAAGATGTATTGATATAAAAATCAATACATCTTTTTTTTTGAAATACTTTCTTTGACTCTACAATGCCTTTTTTCTGGGGTGATAAGCATGTAAAACCTCCGTTAGAAAGGTACGATCTAGATGAAGGTATATTTCGGTTGTAGTGATAGATTCATGCCCCAACATTAATTGTATTGCACGCAAATCGGCTCCATTTTCTAAAAGATGGGTAGCAAAAGAATGCCGTAATGTATGTGGACTTATGGTTTTGTGCAAATTGATTTTGACCGCTAAATCTTTGATAATTGTGAAAATCATGGCGCGCGTGAGCTGTTTTCCACGTCTGTTTAAAAAGAGCGTATCTTCATAGCCTTTTTGAATGGTAACATGTACTCGAATAGTATCTCTGTAGGTTTGAATATAATGTTGAGTCACCTCACTTATTGGAACAAAACGTTGCTTGTTCCCCTTCCCTGTTACTTTTATAAATCCTTCTTCAAAGAATAAATCTGAAATTTTTAGAGCCACAAGTTCAGAAACCCGTAATCCGCAACCGTAAAGAGTTTCAATCATGGCACGATTGCGCTCTCCTTCTTTAGTACTCAAATCAATAGCGTCAATAAGTGCATCAATTTCGATAACCGATAAAGTGTCTGGAAGTTTACGACCTGTTTTAGGAGTTTCAATTAATTCTAAAGGATTGTCCTTGCGATAATCTTCAAAAATCAAGTAACTAAAAAAACTTTTGAGTCCTGAAATAATTCTAGCTTGAGATCGGGCATTGACCTCTTTTGCTACACTATAAATGAATTGCTGCAAAGTCTCCTCTCCAATTTTTAAGGGCGATATGATAATTTCATTTTCATTCAAAAAAAGAAGCAAGCGTTCCACATCAAAAGTATAATTTTCGATGGTATTTTTTGATAAACCCCGTTCGATTTTCAAATAGGATTGATAATTTTTTATGCAGGAAATCCAGTTCATAGGTACAAAGTAAAGCATTTTAAAGCATAAAAAAACCACGCCATAGACGTGGTTTATCATATAATAGAAATAAGATTACTTACCCCATTTTCCTCCACCAACAAAAAATCCTAGGTGAATTCCTAAATAAGAATTAGATATAGTCCCTTGACTATTCCCATTAATATCTTGCAAGGTAGATTTTGGTACTAGGTTGTATTCTAATCCCATTCTAAATTTACCCCATTCAAATCCACCTCGAAGTAATCCACCCATTTTGCCACTTGCATCTAAAGCAACATCTCCATTTGACGTATTGCTATCAACCTCAACATTAGCTATTGAATAATATCCAGCACCGCCTCCAATATAAGGAACAAAAGACTTCCCACCTTTGTTAAAATAGTAGTCATAAGTACCTACGTAAGAACCATTAGCTGAAATTTTAGCACTCTGAGTTTCCCCTTCTCCTTGAATATCACGCACCATAGCAGCTGCACCAATGCGTAAACCCACATTCATATTGTCTTTAATGTTGTACTTAGGTTCAATAGAGAATAAAATTCCTCCACCTCCATTAGAAGGTACGGTATATCCTAAATCTAACCCAACTCTAAATCCACCCTCTTTTTGAGAATATCCATTAGCAAAAGCAAATACAGCAACAGCTGTCAAAATAATTTTTTTCATTTTTTAATTTTTTAATTTTTTTATTTGTTTGTTTGTTTGTTTGTTTGTTTGTTAATATGAGCGTAAAAATAAATAAATACAAAGTAATATACTTCTTACCTGAGATAAGTTATTAACATATTTTAAGTACGACATTAAACAAAAAACCTCCCGATTTCGGGAGGTTTAGAAATCAATTTCTAGAAATATTAGAATTTGTAAGCTAAAGAAAGGGAAAAAACTGAGTTTGTGATTTTTAAATCATCACCCGGTTCTGTCTTACCAATATTTGTCAACCCTAAATTATACCTTACGCCTGCAGCTATATTTTTAGTAAAATCATAACCCAAACCAAAATTTAAACCAAAATCAACAGACTCAAAACTATCTTTTACATCGTCTTCAGCTTCGTTACCATTTGCTTTCGCAACTGTCTTTGCACTCAATAAAAATCCTACTTGTGGACCCACCTCTAAATTGAACTTTTCAGCGGCATAATATTTCAACATAATTGGAACATTAATGTATGACATCTTAATGCTTGCATCAACTACAAAAGTTTGATTTCCATCACTAAATTCAAATTTATCAATATTAGTTCCTTGCATAGAAAACAATAATTCTGGTTGTAGAGCAAGTTTATCAGATAACTTAACCTCTACAAAACCACCAACATTTAAACCTGCCTTAGACTTTAGATCTAAACCATCAGTATCTCCAGAAAAAGATGCTAGATTCAAACCTCCTTTAATTCCAAATTTTGCTTCTTGCGCATTAGCAAATCCAAAAGCACATACAGCAGCAACTGTTAAAATAATTTTTTTCATTTTTTTGTTTGATTATTAGTTTAAGCGTAAAAATAAATAAAACAAAAAGTAATATACTTCCTACCTTAACTAAGTTATTAACATGTTTTTAGATTCCAAAGTAAACAAAAAACCTCCCGATTTGGGAGGTTTAGAAAACTATTTCTAGAAATATTAGAATTTATATCCTAATGAAACAGATAATACATTGTTTGAAACTTTAGTATTATCTCCAGCTTCTGTTTTAGCGATATTAGATAAACCAAGGTTGTATCTTAATCCAGCAGATAAATTTTCTGTGAAATTATATCCAGCTCCAAAATTAAAACCAAAATCAATTGACTCAAAATTGTCTTTAATATTTTCATCTTCAGAACCTACAACTGCTTTAGCACTTGTTAAAAAACCAATTTGCGGTCCTGCCTCAAGACTAAAAGCATCAGCTACATAATATTTAGCCATAACTGGAATATTCAAATAAGAAATATTAAATTTTAAATCGTCGCCATCCACGTCAAATTTTGTTCCTTGAGTAGAGAACAATAATTCAGGTTGAATAGCAAACTTATCCGAAACTTTAAATTCTACAAAACCTCCCAAATGGAAACCTGCTTTTGAAGAATTATCTTCAATATCTCCTGAAAAGTTTGCAAGGTTTAATCCACCTTTAACACCAAATTTAGTTTCTTGCGCATTAGCAAATCCAAAGGCAAATACAGCCGCAACTGTTAAAATAATTTTTTTCATGTTTTTGTTTGTTTATTTGTTTGTTTGTTTGTTTGTTTAATGGCGCAAATGTAAATTAAATCATACCTAAAAATAAAATTTTTGAAAAAAAAAAATTAAATTAAATCTCACAGCGTTCCAAAATTTATAGATAAAAAAATCATAAACTACTATATTTCAGAATATTAAAAAAAGTGTTCTAACTGAATTTAGTGAGACAAATAAAGTTTAGAAATAATATAATTTAAGAGATTATTCTTATAAAAAAACAATGAAAAAGTATAATACACAAGATATAAAGTCTTTCAATTCACTACCAACTATCTTAGCAATTAGGAATTCAAATTAGTACTTTTAACCTAGCATAATGTTTTATTTGTAAAAGATTCAAAAAACAATTGAGAAGTAAACCATATTTTACGTTGAAAACTCCAAACCAAAGTCATACCGTCATAAATAGCACTTAAATCAACCTTAAAACTTGAAAGTACACTAAGAAAGTAACTGTTTGATATTTAGCATTTAAATGTTTAAATTCGGATACTTTTTTAAATTTAATACTAAAAATCAACAATTGCTATCATATCAGGCACACATTGGACTGATTTTTGCAAATAACTTTTTCAAGTAGGATTATACAATATTTTTTAAAAAAAATAGTTCTGACATAGTCCTAAATTTAATTAATAACAATAAAATAAATTATGAAAAAAATCATTCTAGTCGCAGTAGTGCTACTTGCAGCATCGATAGATATGCAAGCACAATTAGTAAAATTTGGAATCAAAGGTGGTTTAAACTATGCCAATCAAAATGGTAGTGATATAACCGTAAATAGCACCAATTATGAAAGTGAAGCTATTACCAGCTATCATGTAGGTTTACTTGCGGAGGTAAAATTGACTGACGGTTTTGCCATACAACCCGAATTGCTATATTCTACACAAGGTGCAACCTATAAAAATGCAGTAGAAGAATTTAATAACGAATTGGGTTATTTATCTATTCCGGTTCTTGCTAAAGTAAGCTTAAACAAATTTATAAGTTTAGATTTTGGTCCTCAAGCTTCTTTCCTATTAAGCGAACGAAAAAATGTGGATTTTAAAGAATCTGAGACTTTTGAGTTTGGAGTTGCGGGTGGATTAAGTTTTAATATTACAAAAAATTTCTTTTTACAAGGTCGCTATGTAGCAGGATTAACCGAAGCAACTCGCGATGCAACAGTTAAAAATTCAGTAGTTCAAGTTTCAGCTGGATTCAAATTTTAAATAAAACCTTTATTTTTCAAGAAACCGTTCCGTAATTTGGAACGGTTTTTTTATTTTTACAAAAATAGAAACATGAAAATAATCATTATCAATGGTCCTAACCTCAATTTACTAGGGAAACGCGAACCAGAAATTTACGGCAGTCAAACTTTTGAAGAATACTTTATCTCTTTGCAAATTAAATATATGGACTTAGAATTAATCTATTTCCAAAGCAATATAGAAGGAGAACTTATTGATAAAATTCAAGAATTTGGTTTTAGGTACGATGGCATTATTCTCAATGCCGGTGCCTATACACACACCTCAATCGGGATAGGTGATGCTGTTAAAGCCATTACAACTCCTGTTGTTGAAGTGCACATTTCGAACACCTACGCCCGCGAAAGTTTCAGACACCAATCCTACATCTCTGGTCATGCAAAAGGAGTTATTCTAGGATTTGGTTTAAAAAGTTATGAATTAGCCCTTCAATCTTTCCTTTAATTGCAATAAAAATACCTTGGCTGAATGTTTAACATATAATTAATACCCTCTTTTTAAACTTCCTCTATTTTTGCGAAAGAAAAAACTTTCATGAAAAAATACTACCTGCTTTTAATTTTCTTGGTTTCTATCGCCAACTATGCTCAAATAAAAGGAACCGTTTCTGACGACAAAGGGAATCCATTGCCTTTTGTTACTGTTTTTCAAGAAGATACGTATAATGGAACGACCTCCAATGAGATGGGCAAATACGAATTAAACCTAAAAAAAACTGAAAAACAAACCGTTGTCTTTCAGTTTTTAGGATTCAAAACACAAAAAATAGCGGTTCAAACTGATAAATTACCTTATACATTTGATGTTAAAATGATCGAAGAAAGCTTTTCTTTGAACGAAGTTGTGATTAATCCTAAAATTAATCCTGCAATAGCTATCATAAAAAATGCAATTGCAAGCCGAAAAGAAAATACTAAAAAATCAGCTCGCTTCCATGCCGACTTTTATTCTCGAGGGATTTTCAAACTAAAAAATGCACCAAAAAAGATATTGGGTCAAAAAATTGGAGATTTAAACGGATCTTTAGATTCTACAGGAACTGGTATTATTTCTTTATCTGAAACATTTTCTAAAATTACTTTTGAAAAACCCAATAATCTAAAAGAAGTGGTCACCGCCTCAAAAGTTAGCGGACGTGACAATGGCTACAGTTACAATACAGCTCGATCTTCTTTTTATGATTTATATGACAACACCGTTGATTTTGGCGTGCAAATGATTTCTCCGATCGCTTCTAATGCCTTCAATTATTATAAATACAAGCTCGAAAATACTTTTTACGATGCTAACAATCAAATGATCAACAAAATAAAAGTGACTGCCACTAGAGATAGCGAACCCGTTTTTGAAGGGTACATTTATATTGTAGAGGATTCTTGGGCTTTATATGCTGTTGATTTAGACATTAAAGGTTACCGTATGAAAGAAGAATTTGTAGATGTAATGACCTTAAAACAAAACTTCGGTTACAACAAAAACAATAAAATCTGGGCTAAAAACACACAAAGTCTTGAAATTACCGCTGGCGCTTTTGGAATAAAATTCACAGGAAAATACACTTACGTGTACAGTAATTACGAATTTGTAGATGCTTTTGCAAAAAAAACCTTTACCAATGAAATCACGAGCGTTGAAATCAATTCAAATAAAAAGGACAGTACTTTCTGGAATAGCAACAGACCTATTCCCTTAACTATCGAAGAAAGCACAGACTATATTAAGAAAGATAGTATTTATAAAGTTAGAAACTCAAAAAAATATTTGGATTCAATTGATGCAAAAGGAAACAAATTCAAACTATTAAAGTTGATTACGGGTTATACTTATAATAACAGTACGACAAAAAATACCTTTAGCTACGATGGACTATTCAATCTTGGTTCTTTGAGTTTTAATACCGTACAAGGGTATAATTTTGACACTGGGTTTCGATACACCAATAGAAAAAACCAAGAAACAAAAGGAATTTATACTTCCATCAGTACCAAACTAAATTATGGTTTTGCTGAAGATCGTTTGCGTGTAATGGGAACAATTATACATCGATTCAACAATCAAAATTACGCTACCTTATTTGCTACTGGAGGTAGTTCCGTACAACAGTTTAACCCAAGTGAACCCATCAGTAAAATTATCAACTCCATAAGTTCTTTGTCTTTCAAGAACAATTTTATGAAGTTGTATAATTTAGAATCTGCAGCCATTGGATACAACCAGAATATCGCAAATGGGGTAAACCTTGGTGGAAAAATATCATATCAACAACGCAAACCATTATTTAATACTACTGATTTCTCCTATTTCAATAAGGAAGATTTGTATACTTCGAACAATCCATTGGCACCAGATGATTTTACCTCATCTGCTTTTGAAAAGCATCATTTGGTAAAGATGACTCTTACTACTAGAATTAATTTTGGAAATAAATATGCTACTCGTCCGGATGGTAAATTCAACATTCGAAATGAAAAGTATCCTACTCTATTATTAAATTATGAAAAAGCTGTAGCGGCAAGTGAGAAAAAATATGAATTTGACCATATAAATGCACAATTAACGTACGATTTAAAATTAGAGAATAAGGGTGTACTTGGCATGAACTTGAAAGCTGGAAAATTTTTGAATGCTGAAAATATCGCTTTTATGGATTATAAACATTTTAACGGCAACCAAACGCACATCGGACAAAGTGCACGTTATCTAAATGTCTTTAATTTATTGCCTTATTATTCCAACAGCACCAACAACCGTTATTTTGAAGCGCATTCTGAATACAATGACGAGGGTTATATTATGAATAAAATTCCGCTTTTGAATAAATTAAAATCAACTTTAATTCTTGGTGGGCATGCACTTTCTACCCCAGGCAATAAACCATATACAGAATTATCTGTTGGTTTGGATAATTTAGGTTTTGGAAAATTCAAGTTGTTGCGTATTGATTATGTGCGTTCCTACCAAAATGGATTTCAAGGAGACGGTGTAGTTTTTGGACTTAAATTCTTGAATGTTTTAGAGTAAATCAATAGATACAAATAGTTTTTTAACAAAAAAAGGCACGAGAAATAATCTTCTTGTGCCTTTTTTAATTTTATAAATAATTCAAATAATGAAATTAATTTGGTTCTACATGAATCAATACATGTCCCAATTCTGGAATTTGTTCTCGTAACGTGTCCTTTAGTTTATGAGCTAAATCATGACCCTCTTTTACGGTATTATTCGAATCTACAATTGCGTGTAAATCTACATGGTATTGCATTCCTGCTTTTCGAATAAAACACTTTTCAGTATCTATAATCCCGTCAACTTGAAGTGAAATGAGTCGGATTTCTGCTATCAAATCATCATATAGATGCTCATCCATTATTTCGCCCAAAGCAGGTCTAAAAATAAGATAACTGTTATAGAATATGAATCCAGATGCAAAAAGCGCTGCCCAATCATCTGCAGATTCATAACCATTGCCAAGGATCAAGGCAATTGAAATTCCCAAAAATGCGGCTACTGATGTAATTGCATCGCTGCGATGGTGCCAAGCATCGGCTCTAAGCGAGGAACTATTGGTTTGAATACTTCTTTTAAGTACTACTCGAAAAGAATACTCTTTCCATGTAATAATAGCGCCTAAAACAAGCAATGTCCAAGGTTTAGGTAGTTCATGTGGCGTTCTAATATTGATGACACTTTCATAAGCGATAATAGTAGCAGAAGTGATTAAGAAACCCACCACCAAAAAGGTAATTAGAGGTTCTGCCCTACCGTGACCGTACGGATGATTTTCATCTGCTGGTTTATTCGAATATTTGATGCCAAACAACACTAAAAATGAAGCGAAAATATCAGCAGTCGACTCGATTGCATCAGCTATTAAAGCATAGGAATTTCCGAAGAAGCCGGCAAATCCTTTAATAATTGCCAAAGACGTATTGCCTATGATGCTAAAATAAGTGGCTTTAATCGCTGTTTGTTCGCTTGACATTTTGTTTTTGTTAGATGAACTAAAACAAAAATCGTTTTAGTAAACCGTCTTGAATGGTTGCATTCAAATTGTATCTTGGTTACTAAAACGATTTTATGAAATTCTTAATTTATTTATGCTCTCACGATGCTGGCACCTATGGCTCTCAATCGTTCGTCAATACGCTCGTACCCTCTATCAATTTGTTCAATGTTTTGGATCGTACTTGTTCCTTTTGCTGAAAGAGCGGCGATTAATAACGAGATTCCCGCACGAATATCTGGTGAAGACATTGTTGTTGCTTTCAATTGTGATTTGAAATCGTGTCCCATAACAACGGCACGATGTGGATCACACAACATAATTTTGGCACCCATATCAATTAACTTGTCTACAAAAAACAATCTGCTTTCAAACATTTTTTGGTGAATCAGTACGTCGCCTTTTGCTTGCGTAGCTACAACGAGAACAATACTCAATAAATCTGGTGTAAATCCAGGCCAAGGAGCATCTGCAATTGTAAGTATAGAACCGTCTATATCAGTTTTTACTTCATACCCATCTAAGTGAGCAGGAATATAAATATCATCACCACGACGTTCCAAAGTAATTCCCAGTTTTCTAAAAGTGCTAGGTATAACTCCTAAATTATCCCAACTCACATCTTTTATTGTAATTTCTGATTTAGTCATTGCAGCAAGACCTATCCAACTTCCAATTTCGATCATATCTGGAAGAATTCTATGCTCGCAACCACCTAAACTTTCAACACCTTCAATAGTTAATAGATTAGATCCAACGCCTGTTATGTTTGCTCCCATCGAGTTTAACATTTTACACAGTTGTTGCAAATAAGGTTCGCAAGCAGCATTGTAAACTGTTGTTCTTCCTTTGGCTAAAACTGCGGCCATAACAATATTAGCAGTTCCTGTCACTGATGCTTCATCGAGCAACATATCGGCACCTTTCAAACCTTTGGGTGCTTCTACACCGTAAAAATGATCTTCTCTGTTGTAACGGAATTTTGCACCTAGATTGATAAATCCTTCAAAGTGAGTATCTAATCTTCTACGGCCAATTTTATCACCACCTGGTTTCGGAATGTAACCTTTACCAAATCGTGCCAAAAGTGGTCCAACAATCATTATGGATCCTCGAAGAGAACCGCCTTCTTTTTTGAATGCTTCGGTTTCTAAATACTGTATATTGACTTCATCCGCTTGAAAAGTATAAGAGCCAGGTCCCGTTTTTTGGATTTTAACGCCTAAATTTCCTAACAGAGTAATTAGTTTATTGATATCAATAATATCAGGAATGTTATTGATGATCACTTTTTCTGGAGTTAAAAGAACAGCACATAAAATTTGTAATGCTTCATTTTTGGCTCCTTGTGGCGTGATTTCTCCTTTAAGACTGATGCCGCCTTCTATTTTAAAAATTCCCATTTTTTTACAGTTATGAGTTATAAATTATTGATTGTGCGTTATAAGATACGAGTTAAAAGTAGGGTCTAAAATTCAAAACTAAAAACTCTTAATTCATAACAAACCTAAAGCGGTTTTCTATTTTGGTTTTTGTGAATCGGATTTGGTTTCCCCATTTTGGTATTCTTATTACTTTGAATTTTTGGAGGACCTGCAGGTGCGATTTTATTCGAAACTCGTTTGTTTGTTCGTAATAAGTCAGTAGTATTTAAAAGCTCTTCGGTACTTTGAAGTAAATTCAACTTCCCGCCTGACAATTCATATAAATGCTCGAAAATAACATCATCTTTCACGGTATCTTTATTCCAGCTTAAATAGGATTTCTTCATGTGATTGGCAATCACTTTTACCAATGCGCTTTTCATTTCGCCCTCGTCCCACTTATTGGCAACATCAATCATGTATTTGATGTTGTTCCCATAATACCGGTATTTTGGAAAATTTTGAGGATAACTTAATACATCCGGTTTCAATTGCAACACTTCACGAGATGGGATTGGGTAAGGAGAATCAGCTACTAATTTAAAATCAGACATTATAAATATCTGATCCCATAATTTGTGCTGAAAATCTGGAACATCACGCAAATGTGGGTTCAAACTACCCATAACTTGAATAATGTATTTTGCCGCTTTATTGCGTTCTAAATCATCTTCAATTTTGGTAGCTTGATCAATTAGTTTTTGCAAATGGCGTCCATATTCTGGAATAATTAAATGAGACCGTTCTGCATTATACTCCAAATGATGCACAACATCGTTCGAGTTTTCTTTGATATATTTTGAATTCATATTCGAATGTATATTTTTGATCTTAATGAGCACCATTTCGAAGATATGACATCATTCGTTTGTACAAACATCAAAATGTAGTTTTGAAACTAAAGTGAGATAATTCCGTTAATGGTAGCTACTTCTTGGTATTTATCTACTATTTCTTGTGCATCTTTCATAGTTACATCTACAGAAATACTGGTAAACTTACCCGTTTTGGATTTTGTTGTTTTGATTACCGCTCCCATACAGTCAAAAGCCAATTGAACACGATCAATATTATCATTTTCGCTAGGCACGATAAATTTGAATAAGTACGTAGCTGGCCATGTATTGCTCAGATCTAACTCTACTTTTAATCTATCATAAAATTCTTGAGTATTCTTGTCCATTTTCAGTTTAAAAATAAAGGCAAATATACTGTTTCATACGTGAATTATGAATTTTGAATTATGATTTTTTATCTAATACTATTTTAAACGCAATCATTTTTTCAAATCCCAATAAGTTTAAGTAATTTTGCCGCTTATTTTTTAAAAGTGCAGAAAGAAATCATAGTTATTATTGGCGGTCCAGGAACAGGTAAAACAACTATCATTGATGGATTGATAGCCAAAGGACATTGTTGTTATCCCGAAATTTCTCGGGAAGTAACTGCAGAGGCAAAAAAGCAAGGAATTGATCAATTGTTCCTAGAAAAACCACTGCTTTTCAGTGAGTTACTTCTTGAAGGCCGAAAAAAACAGTTTCAAAACGCATACAAAGAGCCACATGAAATTGTATTTATTGACCGTGGAATTCCAGATGTTTTGGCTTACATGCACTACATTGGTGATAGCTATCCTGCTTCTTTTGATCGTGCTTGTCGCGAACACACCTACTCAAAAATTTTCATTTTACCACCTTGGGAAGAAATCTACATTAGCGATCACGAACGGTATGAAAACTTCGAACAAGCCAAACTCATCTACAATCACCTTACAGAAACGTATCAAGGTTATGGTTATGAACTTATAGAAGTTCCTAAAGATACCCTAGATAACAGAATTCTTTTTATCTTAGATGAAATTTCTAAATAATTTTCAAGTTTAGAATTTACAATTTGGGATGTTTTCTACGAATTGAAATCTGTAATTTATGCAAGAAGCGTTAGCTATTCTTCAAAAATATTGGAAACACGACAAATTCAGGTCGCTGCAAAAGGAAATTATTGATTCCGTTTTAAGTGGTCAAGACACCTTTGCTTTGATGCCAACAGGAGGTGGGAAATCTATATGTTTCCAGATTCCAGCCTTGATGAACGATGGTATTTGTCTGGTAATTTCGCCCTTAGTTGCATTAATGAAAGACCAAGTAGCTAATTTGCAAAAGCGGAACATCAAAGCCATTGCCTTAACTGGCGGTATACGATCTGAAGAAATGATTGATTTATTGGACAATTGCCAATTCGGAAATTATAAATTTCTTTATTTATCACCAGAACGTTTACAATCAGACTGGATTTTAGACCGCATCAAAAATCTTCCAATCAACTTAATCACTATTGACGAGGCGCATTGTGTATCGCAATGGGGACACGATTTTCGACCCGCTTATTTGAAGATTTCAATACTAAAAAAACATTTCCCAAAAATATCTTTCCTTGCATTAACAGCCACCGCAACCCCAAAAGTCAAAGAAGATATCATCACTGAACTGGGATTGCAGGATGTACACGTTTTTGAGAAATCATTTGCAAGAGAAAACATCGCCTACATGGTTTTTGAAGTAGAAGATAAACTTTTTAGAATCGAACAAATTTTAAAGAAAAACCCAGAATCTTCTATTATTTATGTTCGCAACAGAAAATCCTGTCTGGATATTTCGGGGCAATTAAATTCGTTAGGAATTAAAGCGACCTATTATCATGGTGGACTTTCATCTAAAGAAAAAGATAAGAACATGCAATTGTGGATGAATGAAGCCGCAACAGTTATTGTAGCAACCAATGCTTTCGGAATGGGAATTGACAAAGCCAATGTAAAGACTGTAATTCATATTCAACTGCCAGAAAATTTAGAAAATTACTATCAAGAAGCCGGTCGAGCAGGACGAAATGGCGAAAAAGCATTTGCTATTTTATTAACAAGTCCTTCAGATAATATTCAGGCTGAAAACCAATTTATAAACATTCTTCCTGACAAAAAGTTTTTGAACCTCATGTATGTCAAGCTTTGCAACTACTTTCAAATTGCATACGGAGAAGGCATAAACGAGCAGTTTACCTTCAATTTGCATCATTTTTGTTTGAAGTATGGGTTTCCAACTTTAAAAGCCTACAATGCCATGCAATTTCTGGATAGACAAGGAATTATTAATTTGTCCCAAGAATTTTCTGAAAAAATCTCCATGCAATTTCTTATTCCTTCCAAAGAAGTGATTCGATACATGAGTTTGAATCCGAATGATGAAGAAATTATTTTGGCAATATTGCGCACGTATCCTGGAATTTATGAAATGCAAACCGCATTTAACTTGCCATTAGTTGCAAAAAAATCGAATCATAATGAAACAGAAGTACAAGCAGTATTGCAGAAATTAAAAACAAAAGAGATTATCAATTACCAATCAAAAAACAATGATTCTACATTAATTTTTAATGAAGTTCGCGAAGATGAAAGAACAATTAGTCGGGTTTCAAAGT
This sequence comes from Flavobacterium frigidum, assembly GCF_048286795.2. Lineage (NCBI taxonomy): Bacteria > Pseudomonadati > Bacteroidota > Flavobacteriia > Flavobacteriales > Flavobacteriaceae > Flavobacterium > Flavobacterium frigidum. The sequence goes on along the minus strand of NZ_JBLVPT020000009.1, from coordinate 74,077 downwards.
ATTTAGAAAATCAAAATCAATTAAAAAAGGAACAACTTCAATCTGTTTTGAATTATGTTTCAGATAAAAAGGCATGCAAAAACAAGCTTATCTTGCATTATTTTGGTGAAAAAACAGATGTCGATTGTGGAATTTGTTCCTATTGCATTACCAAAAAAAACAAGCAAAAAGACAATACATCGCTCGCGTCAGCAATCGTTACTTTATTACAATCAGAAAATTTAAATTCGAGAGACATACAAAACAGGACTAAAAATAACTCTGAAGAAGTTATCGCAGTCCTTCAATATTTATTAGAAAACAACACAATTTTGGTTAAACCAAATAACAAATACACTTTAAAATTATAATGGAAAAATTACGAATTGTTTTTATGGGAACACCCGAATTTGCCGTAGGGATATTAGATACAATACTAAAAAATAACCACGAAGTTGTAGGCGTAATTACCGCCGCAGACAAACCTGCAGGTCGTGGACAGAAATTAAAATATTCAGCTGTAAAAGAGTATGCGCTGGAAAATAATATTACTTTATTACAGCCAGTAAACCTTAAAGACGAGACTTTTTTATCGGAATTAAAATCGTTGAATGCTAATTTACAAGTCATAGTTGCATTTAGAATGTTACCAAAAGTAGTATGGGAAATGCCATCATTAGGAACTTTCAACCTTCACGCTTCACTCCTACCCAATTATCGTGGAGCTGCACCTATCAATTGGGCAATCATAAATGGTGAAACTAAAACCGGTGTTACTACTTTTTTTATTGATGATAAAATAGATACTGGTGCCATGATCTTAAGTTCTGAAACTCCGATTGAAGAAACCGAAAATGCAGGACAACTGCACGACCGATTGATGGATCTGGGAAGTAAAACTGTCATTGCTTCCTTGGAAATGATTGAAAAAGGAACCGTTTCGACAATTATTCAAACAGATACGGCCCATATTAAAACGGCATACAAGTTAAACAAAGAGAATTGTAAAATAGACTGGACCAAACCAGCTGTAGAAATAAATAATTTGATTCGAGGTTTGAGTCCGTATCCTACTGCTTGGTGTTTTATTCAAGATAAAAACGAAGAATGGAATGTTAAGATATACGAGGCTATAATTGTTTTAGAAGACCATGATTTCAAGATAGGGAGTCTAATTTGCACCAAAAAGGAGATGAAGATTGCTGTAGAAAATGGATTTATTCAAATAGTAAGCTTGCAATTTCCAGGCAAAAAAAAGATGAACGCATCAGAACTGCTTAATGGAATTGCATTTTCAGAGGAAGCTAAAGCTCATTAACATCAATAAAAACGGGTAGTTTGTCGATTTTAACACTACATACAGACTAGCTTGTTAACAAAAAAAATAAGTTATCAACAAAACAGGCTAAAAATGAGCAAAAGTCTTGCAAGGAACGTATTTCCCATTAAATTTGTGTATTAACAATATTTTTAACCAACAATTAATAACTAATTATTATGAACAAATCAGAATTAATCGATGCTATCGCTGCTGATGCAGGAATAACTAAAGCTGCTGCAAAATTAGCTTTGGAATCGTTTTTAGGTAATGTAGGCGAAACTTTGAAAAAAGGTGGTAGAGTATCTCTAGTAGGTTTTGGATCATGGTCAGTTTCAGCTAGAGCTGCAAGAGACGGAAGAAATCCTCAAACAGGAAAAACTATACAAATTGCAGCAAAAAATGTAGTGAAATTTAAAGCAGGTGCAGAATTAGAAGGCGCAGTAAACTAATTTAGTTACACTAGTATAATCAAAACCTTCCAGATGGAAGGTTTTTTTATGCTTTTAAACGATTTTATTTTGCTATATTATAATAAAAAACATAAATTTAATAAAAAATACATTCTGATGATTACAGATAAACTAAAGAAAGGAAATTTGCTTATTGCAGAGCCTACTATAATTGGGGATCTATCATTCAACAGATCGGTAATTTTATTAGCTGATTATAATACTGAAGGTTCTGTTGGTTTTATAATTAACAAACCCTTAAAGTATACTATTCATGACTTAATCCCAGATATAGCGGCGCGATTTAAAATATACAATGGCGGCCCGGTAGAGCAGGATAATCTATATTTTATTCATAACATTCCCGAATTGATTCCTAACAGTATTGAAATCTCTAATGGTATCTACTGGGGAGGCGATTTTGAGTCTACCAAGGAATTAATTAACAAAGGTGCTATTAGCAATGATAACATAAGATTCTTTCTTGGATATACTGGCTGGGATGAAAACCAGTTAGAGAATGAAATGGAAAGTAACTCTTGGATTATAACCTCGAATAGCTACGAAAATAAAATTATCGGAAAATCCGCAACACATTTTTGGAAAGAGCAAATTTTAGAATTGGGTGGAGAGTACCTTATTTGGTCTAACGCTCCAGAAAATCCGTATTTAAACTAAGAAACACCTATCATTTGGTTTAGTTTGTCTACTAATTTCACAGCCATATTTGTGCTGAATTCTTTTTTTCGGTATTGTGTTATGGGCTGAATTCCTTTTATAACATTTGTAATGAACAATTCATCTGCTTTTTGAAGATCAAAAGGAGAAATAACGCCTTCTACAACCTCTATATTCTCGATTTTTTTTGCTAGACTTATTATTTGTCTTCTCATTACACCATTCAAACATCCCTCGGAAATTGGTGGTGTTATAAGTTTATTGCCTTGTAACATAAAGATATTGCCTTGTAATGCTTCAACAACATTTTTACTATCGTTTAATAACAAACAATTATCCAATCCATTTTCATTGGCATAAATGCTTCCCGTTATGTTAATGATTTTATTGGTTGTTTTGACAGAGGAGAGCAGTTGCTTTGTGATATAAAAATCTTTATACAAATCTACTTCATACCTTTTGTTTTCAATTGTGTATGCTTTATTTTCTAAACCAACTGCATGAATAAGATACGAAACTGAGTTATTTTGAGGCAAATAATACCCACCGTCATTTCTATAGACAGTAATTCGGGCACGAGCAGAATCAATTACTTGATTATTTTCAGCTATAGAAAGTATTTGCTCTTCAAGAAATTCCATTGTAAAATTCATTGGAATTTCCATTCGTAGTACTCGCATGGCAGACATTAACCTAAAATAATGATCTTCTAGAAAAAGTATCTTGTTGTTAATGATTTTAATTGTTTCAAAAACAGCATCACCGTATAGAAAAGCTCGGTTCTTTGTTAATACAGTAGCATCTTCGGATATAATAGTTCCATTAAAATTAATCATAAAAAAAGCCCTAAATTTTATTTAGGGCAAATATAAGGTATAAAATACGATTTTACTATACGGAACCTATTAGATGTTTAAGATCGGAAATTTGATTTTCCCACAACAATGTTGCCTCATCCACTTCATCTTTATCTGCAAAATCGACTACCATCAACGATACATCTTTGGTAAGCTCATCTACTAAAATATGTAATTCAAAAAAGTATTCTGTGTCTTTGCTTTGCTCATCAACCCATTTAAATTTTACTTTTTCTCCGGTTTTCTTTGAAGCAAGTCTAGCTTTTTCTTGTGAATCATTCCAAATAAAAGTAAAAAATTCACCACGAGAATTTACATTATCAGCAAACCACTCAGACAAACCTGACGGAGTTGATATGTATTGATATAACAATTGAGGAGAAGAATTTATAGGAAACTCGATTTCGTAACGTACTTTTTGATCCATGAGCTACATTTAATTTTTTGGAAATATATAGAATTTAACTCCGAAAAAAAAACGTTTTCAAAAATATTTTTTTTTATTAAAATTATGCTTGCAAGCATTAATATTATTTTTATATTTGCACCCGCATTCAGGGGTAGTAATCGGCCTTGAATAATGGCGAGATAGCTCAGTCGGTTAGAGCGCAGGATTCATAACCCTGAGGTCCCGAGTTCAAATCTCGGTCTCGCTACAGACTTAAAGTCAAGTAAATCACGGATTAGTGTCAACTAATCCGTTTTTTTATGTCTAAACTTTTGTTACTTTTAATGGCAGTACACGATACAGTACACGATTTGCCAATGAAATCTAACTAGTCACGACTTTATATTCACATAGAAAATGTAGATTTAAAAGTTTGGTATAAGCTATCCGAAACACAGCAAGAAGATGCACTATCTAAAGAATGGTATGTTTATTATTTTTTTTAAACCCTAAAAAAGGAAAGCTGACTCGTCATTCTAATATCATTTCGAAGTAGTTTTCTGTTTTGCAAATTTTAACTACAACGAGTTTTTAGGAATAGTTTTATCTCTTATGCCACGAAAATAGTTTTGATTTTCGCTCTTCTAAGAATAGATAACTATTATTTCAACGGCGCTAATGGTTTTCGTTGTTAGTTTGAATGTTTATTTAAATTCAATGATTATTCAAAAACAAATCTAAATACTAGTGCGAACAATAGGTCTTAGACGCTGGTGAGAGTATCACACTCGAACTAACCATAAAGCTATTTCTGTTGGATCAAGAAGAAAGAACCTTACTATTTTAATTAAGAAATAAACAATGAATTATGAGTTTAGTTCTAATTTAATTACAATTAAAATAGCACTTGCCAGAATGTTTTTTAAAACAAAAAAAGCCCAACATTTCTGCTGAGCTTTCGTTTGATATGAAATCGTCTACCAAATTTTAACACGTTTATCAGTTGCTAAATAAAGTGAATCTGTTGGTTTAATTTTAAATGCTTCATAAAATTCTGGGACGTTGCGTACTACAGCATTAATTCTGAATTTAGCTGGCGAATGTGGATCGGAAGCAATTTGATTGCGTATTGCTTTTTCACGGCTTTTGTCTAGCCATACTTGTCCCCAACCTAAAAACACTCTCTGAATTCCAGTGTAACCATCCATTACTGGTGCCTCTTTGCCGTTAAGGCTTAATTTGTAGGCTTTAATTGCAATACTCAATCCTCCCAAATCTCCAATGTTTTCGCCAAGGGTAAACTCTCCGTTAAGATTTAAATCGGGAAAAACCTTGAAAGCGCTGTATTGATCTACTAAAGATTTTGTTTTGGCTTTAAAAGATGTTAAATCTTGTGGTGTCCACCAGTTTCTCATAACACCTTCACCATCAAAAGTACTTCCTTGATCGTCAAAACCATGGCCAATTTCATGACCAATTACCGCTCCAATTCCGCCATAATTCACTGCATCTTCTGCTTTTAAATTAAAGAAAGGTGGTTGCAAAATAGCCGCAGGGAATACAATTTCGTTTAAGGTAGGATTGTAATAGGCGTTTACCGTTTGAGGTGTCATTCCCCACTCTGTTCTATCAACAGGTTTTCCTAACTTGTTTAGCATTCTGTTGTATTCAAATTCTCTAGCTCTTTCTGTATTTCCAAACAAGTCATTTTTGGACACTTTTAAAGCTGAATAATCTCTCCATTTGTCTGGATAACCAATTTTAATCATGAATTTATCTACTTTGGCAAGTGCTTCTTTCTTGGTATTTTCACTCATCCAATCTAGCTTCTTGATATTTTCAGCATAAGCTTTCAATAGATTTTTCACCATTCCGGTCATGCGTTCTTTCGCTTCTGGCGAGAAATGTTTTTTCACATATACTTTACCCACAATCTCTCCCAATCCACCGTTTACAGAATTCACGCCTCTTTTCCAATCTTCTTCCTGAGCTTCTGTACCGTAAAGTGTTTTTCCGTAAAAGTCAAAATTTTGTTTGTCTAAAGCAGTGGTTAAATAGTTGGCAGTGTTGTTTATCAAACTCCATTTTAGGTAGGTTTTCCAAGTATCTATTGGTGTATTTTTGATAATATTATTTAAGCTTTTGGTATATTCCACCTGAGAAATTACGATTGTTTTTTCTTTTTCGATACCTGCATTTTTAAGCATTGCATTCCAATCGAAATCGGCCATTACCTTTTTTAAATCGGCTACATTGTATTTGTTATACAGTTTTGCCGTGTTTCTGGTTTCCTCTTTTTTCATGTGGTTGGTTGCCAATACGGTTTCCAAAGCCATAATTTTAGTAGCACTTTCAGCTGCATTTGGAAGTCCAACCAACTGTAGCATTTTTTCTATATGTGCTACATATTTTGCACGCGTTTCTACCATTTTGGCATCGGCTTGCAAATAGTATTCTCTTTCAGGAAGACCTAATCCGCCTTGCCAAGTCATTAAAGTGTACTGTTTTGGGTTTTTAAAATCTTCGGTAACGACAACAGAGAAAGGCATTGAAACACCTGTTCTGTTTGATTTTCCAAAATAAGCTGCCAAATCTGAATAATTTGCAATAGCATCAATATTTTTAAGTTCTGGTTGGATTGGCGCAATTCCTTTGGCATCACGATCTTTTCTATTCATGAAAGAGCTGTAGTAATCACCAATTTTCTGTTCATCTGAACCTTCGGCAAAAGTACCTTTTGATGCTTCTTCGATAATCGCTTTTACATCCTTTTGAGATTGATCATACAACACATCAAAAGCACCATACGAAGTTTTATCAGCTGGAATTTTATTGTTTTTAACCCACGTTCCGTTTACATAGGCATCAAAGTTGTCACCAGGATTTACAAGCGTATCCATGTTTTTTTTGGTGACTCCTGAAATTAATTCTTCTTTTTTATTGCACGAAGCCATAAGAACGACTGCAGCAACAAAAGAAATTTTTAGGTTTTTCATTGTTTAAGGTTTATTAATTGATTTTTTATATTTTCTTAACTTTCTGAGTGATTAGTTCCTTTTTTAGTAATTTGTTACACTAATAAAATACCAATTGTCTTTTTATAGAATTTAATGAGAGATTATATTTATTTGAAATTAAGTTCTTAACTAAGGTATTAAAAATTTTATCCATTTGAATCTTTTACTACTGTAAAGAAAAAAATTACCTGATACAATACTGTATATTACAAAAGCAAACTTTTATATCGGTTATTCGTAACCACGTTTACTCAGTAAGGAAAAGTAAATTCTTCTATGGGTTGATTTTCTATTAATTAGTTGGCTGTTTTACCTTTAATTCGGAATTAAATCCTTTTACAGAAAATACTAATTAAATTATTTCGACTGGATTGAGCATTAAAGTTATTTCTTTATAAATGACTCTTCAGCTTGATTTGATAATTCTTAAGTATAAAAATTAACGTAATCAGTATTAATAATTGACTAACGCAGCTTAAAATTAGATAATCGAAATTGGATTCTAAGAGTTAATAATTAATTAGCGTAAAAACTATCAGCGAATTCGTTTCTGAAGTATTTTTGTAAATTAAAAAGTTAAACGATGTACATTAAATGATCATAGAATAAAAAACAATTACTAGAATGCTAATGTTAATTTGGACTCCTCAGATTTATTAAGTTCAAATTAAATGTGTTCCGCATTACAGATCGTTACCCATCATCATAAATTAAACTCCATGGATTCAGATACTTTTATTTTTTGCCTTGAAGCAGTCGCTGATATTGAAACTGAAACAGCTAGCGAAGTTGTCAAAAATTTAGAACAATTAGCTTTTAAGCAGGGAATCGCGAGCATTTATAAAACATGCGATACTATTGAGAGCTTGGAAGAAAGTTTAAATACATTACTGTACGACGATCATAATTTCAAAAATTATGAAATAATCTACTTTGTCATGCAAGGCGAAGGAAATACTATTTGCCTCAATGCATATTATTATACTTTAGAAGAAATAGCAGAAATTTTTGAAGGAAAAATGAAAGGGAAAATTATACATTTTGCCAATTCAAAGGTTTTAGACTTAAGCAATGATGAGGCACAATATTTCTTAGATGTTACAGGAGCGAGAGCTATTTCAGGTTATGGCACATCCTCTAGCACGTTAACTAGTAGTATTCTTGATACTCTTTTTTTTAGTTTATTTGAAGAACAAGATGATCCTGTAGCAATAGTTAATGAATTATTTGAAAAGCAATATGCACGCTGCAAACTGCTTGATTTTAGATTATATTACTAAATTTATCCTATTAAATCTACTCGCCCAATATAATCCTGTTTCGTAGTAGCTGGTAAAATATACTGCTTATCACTGCCGAAATAGATGGTGTTATAGTACTTGTTTTATATCAAAAAGTGTTATGGTTTTAAAAACAAAAATATTTTGAGACAATTAAACTTCATCTAAGTAAGGCACTATTTTAATTATATTTGAAATTAAAAAAATAGAACACGATCATTAATCAACACTATTAAAAAAAATGAAAATGAAAAAAATAGTAACTGTATTGGCCTTTGCATTTGTAACAATAGTTGGAAGTGCTCAAGAAAACAAGACAAATCCACAGGAAAGAACTAAAAAGGAATCCTGTTGTTCTAAAAAAGATTCCAAATCTAGAGCGATGAGTGCTGAAATGTTAGAAAAGTGTCAAGTGAAATGCAAAGCTGAAGGAAAAAAGTGCGATGCTGCAATGACAAAGGCATCTGGCAAAAAATGTTAATTTTCAAATATTCTATTTGTACCCAAAAAAAACACCGCTAAAATCTGCGGTGTTTTTCGATATTTAACGATATGTAATTGCAATATGCATTGTCTTATTAAATTATACCAAACTGTTGCGAGCTACTTAGCGCGAACGCTCCATTCAAAATCCATTTCTGATACTTGAACCCCTTTTTCATCAGTACCAATAGACTTCATCCAGAAGGTTTGCCCTTCACCAGTGGCTATGGTTTCCTGAATAGCTTGTTCGATTAAATGCCCATCATTACAAGTAAAAGTAATTCTTCCGGTTGCTTTTTTTGTAAAATTCCCTTTGTTGTTAGCCACAAGCATCGATATTTTTCTACCACTTTTTTGAATCTGAAACATTACTAAAGCACCTGTAGCTAGTTCTGCCGCCATTGCTTGAACAGCAAAATACATAGAATTGAATGGGTTTTGATTGATCCATCGGTGTTTTACAGATACCACACATTGTTTTTCATCAATAGTTGCGACTCGCACACCACAGATAAACGCTGACGGCAATTTAAAAAAGAGAAATTTATTGAGTTTTGATGCTGTTAGTTTCATAGGTAGTAAATATAAGTTTTTGATAAAAATAAGGTGACGCCATTCATACCTGCTTTTTGAGAGTTTGCATCTTGGCGTACTCTATAATCACTGGGATTTTTGCTAATATACAAAAAAATACTATGCACGCCTAATACATTTTTTTGTTAATTTTTTGTTAATATTAAGTACTATGCGAAGCAAGATACTGTCTTTTAGATATATATTTGCATAAGAAATTACTAGGTACAAATAAATAAGCCCTTGTAAAATTTCAATTATCAATCAATCACTAATTAAAAAAAATTAAAATGGAAACCACAACTGAAAAAAATACCGCAACGTTTACACACTTGAGTGCATTGACTCAATATTTTATTCCTTTTGGAAATTATATTTTTCCAATACTATTTTGGAGTTCAAAAAAAGAAAGCTCTGAATTTGTGGATCACCACGGAAAGCAAGTTCTAAATTTTCAGTTGAGTTTATTATTGTATTCTTTCGTGCTTGTTTTAATTGCTGTTCCTACATTTTTAATCACACTTTTTAATAATGTTCCTTTTGAGGCGGTGGTTAATGATCACGATTTTGTTTTTAGAAATTTTAATATAGATGGAAACATAGGAATGGTAACAGTAGGGATAATAGCTGTTGTACTATTTGGTCTTTTGAAAGTCGCTGAATTCTTTTTAATCATATATGCCTCTATCAAAACATCAAACGGTGAAAAATATAACTATCCGATAACGATTCCATTTATCAAGTAAACGCTCTCATCAAGCGAATTCCCTAGCCCCGATTGCAATGGAAATCCTTTTTTATTTTTTTTTAAAATAAAAAAGATTGTAATGAAAAGCGGGATTAAGCTACAAAAAAAATAAGTTATTCAAAACTGCTTTGTACGTTGCAAAGAAAATTCAATCATCAATCAAAAAATGAACTATTTAATCCAAACAAAATCAAAAAAAAGAAATTATGAACATTGAAAACACAAAAGCCCAGATGCGTAAAGGTGTTCTCGAGTTTTGCATCTTATCAGTTCTAAAAGAAAAAGATGCCTATACTTCGGAAATATTAGACACCTTAAAAAACGCAAAGTTATTAGTAGTTGAGGGAACCATTTATCCTTTACTAACCCGATTGAAAAATGATGGATTGCTCAACTACCGTTGGGAAGAATCCACATCCGGACCGCCAAGAAAGTATTACGGTCTAACCGAAATAGGACAAACATTTTTAAAAGAACTTAGTGGCACTTGGACTGAATTATCTGATGCCGTAAACCTTATAACCAACCAAAAACAATAGTCATGAACAAAACTGTAAATATAAATCTAGGCGGAATGATTTTTCATATTGATGAAGATGCATACCAAAAATTAACACGATATTTTGATGCCATAAAACGTTCTTTATCGAACTCATCAGGACATGATGAAATTATAAAAGATATTGAAATGCGTGTTTCGGAATTACTGAATGAGAAACTGGTAAATGACAAACAAGTCGTAGGTTTAAGAGATGTAGATGCGGTTATTGCCGTTATGGGACAACCAGAGGACTACATTATAGAGGATGAATTAAAAGGAGCTACATCCTATAACTCTACTGCAAACACTAGAACAAAAAAATTATACCGCGATAAAGAAAAAGGAATGATTGGCGGTGTAGCTTCTGGTTTAGGTCATTATTTTGGACTAGACGCTGTTTGGATCAGAATTGTATTGATACTATTAGTTTTTGCTGGATTTGGAACTGGAATTTTAGCTTATATCATCCTTTGGATTGTAGCACCCGAAGCTATAACCACATCTGAAAAACTAGAAATGACGGGAGAACCAGTTACTATTTCTAATATTGAAAAAAAAGTAAGAGAGGAATTTGAAAATGTTTCGGATAAATTGAAAAATGTTGATTACGATAAATACGGGAATCAAATAAAAACAGGTGCAGGAAGATTGGGAAATTCCTTTGGTGATTTTGTTATGACTGTATTCAAAGTTTTTGCTAAGTTTTTAGGAGTGATTTTGATCATTACCGGCATAACAGTATTATTTTTTCTGCTGGTGGGTATTTTTACACTTGGATCTGGATTATTTATTGATTTTCCTTGGCAGGGCTTTATAGAAGCAGGTAATTTTACAGATTATCCGATATGGGCTTTTGGACTTTTGATGTTCTTTGCTGTTGGAATTCCTTTCTTTTTCCTAGCGTTATTAGGGTTCAAATTATTAGCTCCCAATATGAAATCTATAGGAAACATTGCAAAATACACCTTGTTAGCACTTTGGTTGATTGCAGTTTCGATAGCGATATCAATTGGAATAAAACAAGCAAGTGCATTTGCAGTAGACGGTCGAGTGGTTAAGAAAGAAATCATTAATTTGAATCCAAATGACACTCTTTATATCAAATTCAGACACAATGATTATTTTGCTAAAAACGTTGAAGACCGCACTGATTTTACAGTAAGCCAAGATTCTACGGGTACTGATGTCATTTACTCTAATGAGGTTAGTTTTAAAATAGAAAATACAGACGAAAAACTACCTTACATCCAAATTGAAAAAGAGGCAAAAGGAAAATCATTGTCAGAAGCTAAAAAAAGAGCAGAAAAAATTAAATATGCTTATACAATAATTGGAAATCAATTGATTTTAGACAACTATTTATTAACCGATTTAAAAAATAAATTCAGAGATCAGGAAATTGAAATAACATTATATTTACCTAAAGGAACTCTAATAAAACCAGATGCATCCATGAGAAATTATGATCGTACTGATGGAGATTACTTCTTATGGAATCCTGAATCTAGCAATGACGTTTATAGAGTTGAAGACAATATATTGAGATGCATAAACTGCGTGAGTGATGAAAATAATCTAAGCAACACGAATGAGGCCACAGATATAGATGTCAATGCTCCTAATTCTAAAAGTGATTCTTCGGAAGTTATTTTAAAAGTAAATGGACAAAATATTATAACAACAACTACATCCAAAAGTAGCTTAACAATGAATAAAGACGGTATCATCATTAAAACAAATTAGTCATGTTAAAAATCATCACATTAATCACAAAATTCATTCTGGTTGCCATAATAGCATTGTTATTTGCCTCGTGCAACCACTCTATTAATTTGAATTCAATAAAGGGAAGTGGAAACATAACCACAGAGAAACGCATTGTTGAAGGCAATTTCAAAAGCATAGAAGTTAGCAATAGCATAGATGTCGTTATTGAACAATCGGACGAAACTGGAATAATGGTTGAAGCTGATGACAACTTGCAAAAACACATTAGTACAACTGTAGAAAATGGAATACTGGTAATATCATGTGATGAAACGTATTTTATCAATACCGAAGTTATGAAAGTAACCGTTAAAATGCCTGTAATTGAACAACTCGAAGCCAGTAGTGATGCTTCAATTACTAGTAAGAACACCATAAAAGGAGAGAATATAGCACTAAACACATCAAGTGCTGCGACAATAGATCTCACTATAGAGGCGGATGATATTACCTGCGATTCTAGTAGCGGAAGCACTATCAAAATTAATGGTCTTGCTTTAAATATACAATTGAGTGCCTCTAGTGGCAGTGCGATCGACGCCAAAAATTTGGCCTCAAATGAAGTCACTGCCGATGTATCCAGCGGTGCAACTATTAGTACCAATGCCATTGTGAGTTTAGATGCAGAAGCATCAAGTGGCGGAAGCATAAGCTATAGTAAAGAACCAAAATCAGTTCGTAAAGAATCTAATTCTGGGGGCAGTATCAGCAGGATATAAATAATTTTGAAAAGTCATAAAAAACATTCTCTAATCAAGGATGTTTTTTTTGAACCCTGTTTAAAAAAATAATACATTTTTAACAATCCAAACCCTATTTTTTAATCATTTTAAAGATCGAAATCAAGATCGCAACCAGCAATCATCAATCAAAAAATCACATTATGAAAAACATTTTCTTTCAAGCTACACCTTATTTAGCTTTGTTTTTTGGAGTAGCGTCACTCCAAGCACAAGAGACCAAAACTGCAACTACTATAAACAATAAAAGTGCGTCAAAATACAATTATCACGATTCTTTTGGCCCCAATTTTTACACTAAAAACGGCACAGAATCCAGATCAGCGAGCGGTCAGCCTGGGGCAAAATATTGGCAGAACAAAGCTGACTATAAATTAACTGCTATTTTGAATGAAAAAAGCAATGAAATTATTGGTTCAGAAATTTTAACGTACACGAACAACAGTCCAGATAAAATTTCTTTTTTATGGATGAATGTAGATCAAAATCTATTTAAAAATGATTCTAGAGGCGAAAAAATAATCTCCATTGCAGGCAGTCGTAACGGTGACAAAGGACAAATTTTTGACGGAGGACATAAAATAAAATCGATTAAGATAGTCACTAACAAAAAAGGGAAAACCATAGAAACTGATGCGAAATTTGAAATAATTGATACTAGAATGCAAGTATTTCTTCCGCAAGAGATAAACCCAAATGGTGGAAGTGTACAACTTAAAATTGATTTTTCATTTATTTCTCCCGACTTTGGGTCGGATAGAATGGGTGTTTTAGACACTAAAAATGGAAAAGTATTTACCATGGCGCAATGGTACCCTAGAATGTGTGTTTATGACGATGTAAAAGGCTGGAACACTTTACCTTATTTAGGAGCTGGCGAATTTTATTTGGAATTTGGCGATTTTGACGTTACCATTACAGCACCAGCAAATCATATTGTAGTAAGCTCCGGCGAATTAATCAATCCGATAGAAGTGTACACAGCAGAACAATTGAATAGGTGGGCATTAGCTGCTAAAAGCGACAACACAGTAATAATCCGATCAGCAGCCGAAGTGACAAATACAACTTCTAGACCTACTGGAAAATCAACTTTAGATTGGCATTTTAAAATAAAAAATGCTCGTGATGTTTCTTGGGCATCCTCAGCAGCATTTGTTATAGATGCCGCGAAAATTAATTTACCTAGTGGGAAAAAATCGTTAGCTATTTCAGCATATCCTGTTGAAAGCGCTGGTCAAGATGCTTGGAGTCGTGCAACGGAATACACCAAATCATCTGTTGAAAATTATTCTAAACGTTGGTTCGAGTATCCGTATGCAACTGCCACCAATGTAGCTGGAAATGAAGGCGGAATGGAATATCCCGCAATTGTTTTTTGCGACTGGAAATCAAAAGACAGAGAGTTGTGGAGAGTTACGGATCATGAATTTGGGCATGGATGGTTCCCTATGATTGTGGGCTCTAACGAACGTTTATTTGCTTGGATGGATGAAGGATTAAATACCTTTATCAATTCATTGAGTGCTGAAGATTTCAATAAGGGAGAATATAAATCTAAACGACCTTCAAATATGCAACGAATGGCAGATATGTTAACCAATGCAGAATTAGAACCTATAATGACTGCACCCGACGGGATGAAAGAATCGAACTTAGGATTATTGGCGTATGAAAAACCATCCTCAGGTTTGATTATGCTCCGAGAACAAGTATTAGGCAAGGATCGTTTTGACAAGGCTTTTAGAGTATATACAGAGCGTTGGGCTTTTAAACATCCCACACCAGATGATTTTTTTAGAACAATAGAAAATGTTTCTGGAGAGGATTTAAACTGGTTTTGGAGAGCTTGGTTCGTCAATAATTGGAGTCTAGATCAAGGCATTACTAAAATTAAATATTTAAAAAATGACCCGAAATTAGGAGCACAAATTTATATTGATAATTTAGAAAAAATGGCCATGCCAGTAGTTTTAGAAATCAAAACTAAAAGTGGAGCCACTTCAAGAGTTCAACTCCCTGTAGAGATCTGGCAACGCAATACGAATTGGGCATTTAAACATGCTTCTACCGAAGAGATTGCATCCATTACCATCGATCCAGATCATGCCTTACCAGATACCAATACACAAAATAATGTATGGACCGCCGATAAAAGTGAGTTGGAAAAAGCAGTTATTTTAGACGCTTACCTTGGAAGTTTTTCAAGCAAACAGATTCCAATAGAAATCACTTTAACAGATGAAAATGGGAATCTTACCGGAATTGCTACAGATCAACCCACGCTTACTTTTGAATCGATAGGTACAGATACATTTAGTTATTCACCAGCAGGAATTGAAATTCATTTTAAAGAATCCAAAAATGAGTTTACTCTTAAGGTAAATGGACAAGAATTTTTATTCAATAAAAAGTAAGCTAAACATCTTTTTGAAGTAATCTACTTCTCCATTTATTTATTACTATCAAAAAAATCATCCGCTACAAGTGGATGATTTTTTTTACATTTGTGTAGATATAAAATTAAAATATTATGAGAAAGTATACGCTGTTATTCCTGCTGTTTGTTTTAACGACAGTAGCTTTTGGGCAAAAGAAAGATAAAATCAAAGGATCTAAAATAGTAACAACAGAGCAAAGAAAAATTGGTGACTTCGAATCACTTACCGTTGAAGACAATCTAGAAGTGTATTTGGAAAGAGGGGAAAGAGCAGAACTAAAAATCGAAGCCGATGAAAATTTACATGATATTATTGCGCTTGATGAAAGTGATAATTCCCTTCGAATTTACACTTCAAAACAAGCAACTAACTTCAAAAAATTAATTGTCAGAATAACGTATACGAGCGATCTAAAATCAATTACCTCTAAAAACGAAACCACGGTAACTGCTATTCAAGAAGTTTTATTAGATGATTTCGCCTTGAAAGCGAATGATGCATCCAAGTTGTTTATGAATGTTAATGCTTCAAAATTCGTACTACAATCCAATGATAAATCAAAAACAGAGCTCAACATAAAATCCGAAAACACAACTATTGAATTAAGTAAAAATAGTTCCTTGAAGGCCTTAATCACCGCAACTAATTTAAAAATAGATATGTACCAAAAATCGGATGCGACTCTGGAAGGTGAAGCTACTAGTGCTGTGATACGATTAGACAATAATGCCAGTTTAACGGCAAACAAATTAACGCTAAAAAATGCGGATGTGACGACAGAAAGTTATTCCAATTGCAGTGTTAATGTTAGTACAACCGTAGTGATTGATGCGGCTAATAAATCGGAAATCCAACTGGTAGGCGCTGCTAAAATTGAAATAAGAAAATTTGCTGATGAAGCCAAATTGATTAAAAAATTGAAATAGAAAATGTTATGCCCAACCTTTTCATAAAAAGTTTAGAGACTTTTTAAAAATATCCTAAACTATAAAAAGTCCCATTTGCTATTGCAAATGGGACTTTTTATTTTGAAACTGCCAGATCTTATTATTCTTTAGCAGCCAAATATCTTTCAGCATCTAGAGCAGCCATACATCCCGTTCCAGCAGCGGTAATCGCTTGACGGTATACGTGGTCTGCAGCATCTCCAGATACAAATACACCTTCAACATTTGTTTTTGAACTTCCGGGAGTATTCACAATATATCCTGTTTCGTCTAGTGTGATAAAATCTTTGAAAATATCAGTATTGGGTTTGTGACCAATAGCCACGAAGAAACCGGTTGCAGGAATATCAAAAGTTTCACCATTAGATTTATTTAAAGCTTTTACACCCGTCACCACTTGCTCATCCCCTAACACTTCTACAGTATCGTGATTCATCAAGATCGTAATATTTTCGGTTTTGCGAACGCGTGCTTCCATAATTTTTGAAGCTCTAAATTTTTCGCTACGCACCAACATAGTTACTTTTTTACACAACTTAGACAAATAATGCGCTTCTTCACAAGCAGAATCCCCTGCTCCAACGATTACTACTTCTTGATTTCTATAGAAAAAACCATCACAAACAGCACATGCAGAAACTCCACCACCCATTTTTAAGTAGTGTTGCTCTGATGGTAATCCTAAATATTTAGCTGAAGCTCCAGTCGAAATAATAACCGTTTCACAATGCAACTCTTTGGTCTCATTAATCCAAACTTTATGAATATCGCCAGAGAAATCTACTTTTGTAGCCCAACCATCACGCACATCAGTACCAAAACGTTGTGCTTGTGCTTGTAAACCCACCATCATTTCTGGTCCTGTAATTCCTTCTGGATTTCCTGGCCAGTTTTCTACTTCGTTTGTAGTGGTCAATTGTCCACCAGGCTGCATTCCTTGGTATACAACAGGATTCATGTTGGCTCTAGCCGCATAAATTGCCGCAGTATATCCTGCTGGACCAGAACCTATAATAAGACATTTAATTTTTTCGATTGTATCTGACATAATAAGAGTGAATTATAATTTTACGGTGCAAAAATAAGATTTAATTACGGTACAAAGGAGAATGTTGTATCAGTTTTAATTATTTTGGAATAGAAAAATCACTTCTGTATCAAGGAGAACCGATTTAAAGTAAGAGTGGCAGTGTTTATTCCGAAAACGGAAATTCAAACCTGCAACCTTCCCAATTTTTGGCTCTTACTTTAAAATGCGCACTTAAATAACGACGAAGTCTTTCCTCTACTATCATAGAATTATAGCCTACATTATAAATTTCTTGAGTTTTAGAAAATAGGATGTAAACGTAAAACATTGCTTTTAAAAATAAAAAAAGCCGAACGATATCGTTCGGCTTTTGTCGGGGTGGCAGGATTCGAACCTGCGGCCTCCTGCTCCCAAAGCAGGCGCGATAACCGAGCTACGCTACACCCCGAAAGCGGGTGCAAATATACAATTCTTTTTAGCTTCTGCAAAACATTTTGAAAAATAAGAACAGTAATTAAATTGCAATTGTTGCAACTTTTAGAATAGCACCAAAAACCATTGTACAGCGAACTCTTTTTAGCCCAGATGGGAGCGAAAAGCTTTGCAGCATCACTGCTTTATTTTCTAGAACTAAAAGAGCGACTGAAAGAAGCTCCTTTTAGGGCTTTAGAAAATTATGCAGTGATGCAAAAACTTGTAGCGTACAGGTGGATAAGCTCCTAGAAAGCAAAATTTAATTTGAAAATGACACTACACAATATCCGACTAATCAAGCTTTAACGAATGTTAACAAAATAGATTTTTAGAAACCATAAATAATTGTATTTTTACGGTTCAAAATTTAGAAAATAAATGGGCAAAATCATCGCGATTGCTAATCAAAAAGGAGGAGTAGGAAAGACTACAACATCAGTTAATCTTGCTGCTTCATTAGGGGTTTTAGAAAAAAAAGTATTACTTATTGATGCTGATCCACAGGCAAATGCTTCTTCAGGATTGGGGATTGATGTTGAATCTGTTGAAATAGGTACGTATCAAATTTTAGAACACAGTCACACTCCGAAAGAGGCCATTGTAAAATGTTCTGCACCAAATGTGGATGTTATTCCATCACATATTGATCTTGTCGCTATTGAAATCGAATTAGTCGATAAAGAAAATAGAGAATACATGCTAAAAAAAGCATTGGAAAGTATTAAAGATGAGTATGATTACATCATTATTGATTGCGCTCCGTCACTTGGATTGCTTACCCTGAATGCGCTGACTGCAGCTGACTCAGTGGTAATTCCTATTCAATGTGAGTATTTCGCTCTGGAAGGTTTAGGGAAATTATTGAATACGATAAAAAGTATCCAGAAAATTCACAATCCAGATTTAGATATTGAAGGACTTTTGTTAACCATGTTTGATTCTAGATTGCGTTTGTCTAATCAAGTAGTTGAGGAAGTTCAAAAACACTTCAACGATATGGTTTTTGACACAATTATTCAAAGAAATGTGAAACTGAGCGAGGCTCCAAGTTTTGGAGAAAGTATAATAAACTACGATGCGACTAGCAAAGGAGCAATTAACTACTTGCATCTTGCCCAAGAAATAATTAAGAAAAATAGCAAATAGTTTTATGGCACAAGCAATTAAAAAACAAGCCTTAGGAAGAGGATTATCTGCATTATTGAAAGATCCAGAAAACGATATCAAATCCGTAGACGACAAAAATGCTGATAAAGTTGTAGGGAATATTATTGAGCTTGAAATTACTGCAATTGAGATAAATCCGTTTCAACCAAGAAGCAATTTCAATGAAGAATCGCTACGAGAATTAGCCACATCGATTAAGGAATTAGGAGTTATTCAACCCATTACGGTTCGGAAATTAGAGTTTAATAAATACCAATTGATCTCTGGAGAACGCCGTCTTCGTGCTTCTACTTTGGTTGGCTTGACGACTGTTCCTGCTTATATTCGTATTGCAAATGATAACGAATCACTTGTCATGGCCTTGGTTGAAAATATTCAACGTCATGATTTAGATCCCATTGAAATTGCGCTTTCCTACCAACGCTTGATTGACGAAATTCAATTGACTCAAGAGCAAATGAGTGAGCGTGTTGGAAAAAAGCGTTCTACAATTGCGAATTACTTAAGACTTTTGAAACTAGATCCAATTATACAAACAGGTATCCGTGACGAATTCATTAGTATGGGTCATGGACGCGCCATCATTAATATTGAAGACCAAGAGGTACAAACTGATATTTATCAAAAAATTGTTAGTCAAAATCTATCTGTTCGCGATACCGAAACACTAGTAAAAAACTACCAAGAAAGTTTAAAACCTAAGCCTGCAGGCAAACCAAAAGCAGCTTCATTTGAAATTGCAGATGAACATAAAAGTACTTTTACAAACTACTTTGGAACCAAAGTCGATGTGAAAGTAGCTGGGAATGGCAAAGGAAAAATCACTATACCATTTCATTCTGAAGAGGATTTCAACAGAATTATTAAATTAATAAACGAATAGTGCATAAAATAATTTTCATAGGTCTATTCCTTTTATTCATTGGTAATACTGTTGTTTGTGCCCAAACAGAGCCAGCAAAACTTGTAGTTAAAGACACTTTGAAATCTAATGATATTGATCCTTTAACTCCTGCAAAGGCAGCATTTTACTCTGCCGTTTTACCTGGATTGGGTCAAGCTTACAATAAAAAATATTGGAAAATTCCTCTTGTTTACGGTGCTTTAGGTACTAGTATTTATTTTTATATTGACAATAATAAAAAATACCATCAATACCGAGACGCTTACAAAAGTAGACTTGAAGGATACACCACTGATGACTTAGCTTTTTTAGATAACAATCGATTGATTGCTGGACAAAAATTTTACCAAAGAAATCGCGATTTATCAGCCTTAGTCACCTTAGCATTTTATGCTCTGAATATCATTGATGCGAATGTCGATGCTGCATTAATACAATTCAATGTAGATGAAAACTTATCGATACGACCTGTTCTTTATCCCAATGATGTAACATTAAAGACTAATGTGGGACTAACATTTAATTATAATTTTTAGAGCGAAAGCAATTCGATGCTTCGTTGTCTAAAATTGAAACCATAATATACAATCAAATGAAAATTGCGCTTTTAGGATACGGTAAAATGGGTCAGGTAATTGAACGAATTGCACTGGAAAGAGGCCATGAAATCGTTTTGAAAAAAGACGAGAACAATACGTTTGAAGGCCTTTCTACCGCTGATGTAGCCATTGATTTTAGTGTTCCAACGGCTGCAGTAACTAATATTTCTAGTTGTTTTCATGCCAATGTTCCAGTGATTTCAGGAACTACAGGCTGGTTAGATCATTACGATGAAATGGTAGCACTATGCAAGGAAAAGAATGGCGGTTTTATTTCTAGTTCTAACTTTAGTTTAGGAGTGAATATTTTCTTTGAGCTTAATGCGTATTTGGCAAAAATGATGTCTAAATTCAAAAATTACTCTGTGACAATGGAGGAAATTCATCATACTCAAAAACTTGATGCTCCAAGTGGTACCGCAATTTCATTAGCCGAAGGTGTTATCCAAAATAGTTCATACACCAATTGGACATTAGAAAAACCAAAGGCAACCGACCCGAACGACAGCGAACAAGGTAAACAAATTCAAATCGAAGCGAAAAGAATAGGTACAGTTCCAGGAACCCACACGGTAACTTATAATTCTGAAGTAGATGCCATTGAAATCAAGCATACCGCACACAATCGTGAAGGATTTGCTTTAGGTGCCGTAATTGCAGCTGAATGGATTGTAGGCAAACAAGGTGTTTTTACAATGAAAGATGTATTAGAATTAGATGCATAAACTTTCATATCGATAGATTTTTAGAAATCATAAACCGTTCAAATTTTAGAAAAAACAAATAACTCGTTAATCAAATAAACATATTATGTCAATATATCAATGGTTTGTATTCTTTCTGCTGGTGCAAATAGTTCATTTTTTAGGAACATGGAAATTATATGAAAGTGCCGGAAGAAAACGTTGGGAAGCTGCAATTCCCGTATATAATGCAATAGTTTTGATGAAAATAATAGGTCGACCAACCTGGTGGACAATTTTACTTTTTATCCCTATTATTAATCTCATTATGTTTCCTGTAATTTGGGTAGAAACACTACGTAGTTTTGGAAAACGTTCAGGATTAGATACTTTTTTAGTACTAATAACTTTGGGATTTTATATTTATTACTTGAATTATGCTCAAAAATTAGAATACGTAGCAGATAGAAGTTTGGCACCTCACAACAAAACTGCTGATACTGTTAGTTCGTTACTTTTTGCAATTGTAGTAGCAACAATAGTTCATACCTATTTCATACAACCCTTTACCATTCCAACTTCTTCCTTGGAAAAATCATTACTAGTAGGTGACTTTTTATTTGTAAGTAAGATGAATTATGGCGCCAGAGTTCCTATGACTACTGTTGCTTTGCCTATGGTTCATGACTCTATTCCTTTGACAAAAAACAAATCTTACTTGACTTGGCCTCAATTGCCTTATATGAGACTGCCTGGAATTCAGAATATTGATCGTACGGACATTGTTGTTTTTAACTGGCCCGTAGATACAGTTTATAGGTTTTTTGACACTTCAAAAAGACGTGCTTTTAAACCAGTTGATAAAAAATCAAACTATGTAAAAAGATGTGTTGGAATTCCAGGAGATAACCTATCTATTAAAGACGGAATGGTATATATCGATGGTAAAATTTTACAATTACCAGAAAGAGCTAAACCCCAATTCTCTTACAAAGTAGCATTGGACGGTAAAACACCAATCGATTTTGAATATTTACTGAAAGAAATGGATGTTACCGATCCAGTGATGTTTACGGATCAAACCAAAAGAGATACCTTGTTTTTTAGTGCTTTGACAGATGCCAGCGCTGAAAGATTAAAAAATATACCCGGAATCACAGGAGTTACCAGACAGATAGCTACCGATATTGACCAAGCTAATAATGGAAAAGGGGTATTTCCACATATCAATAAGTGGAACAGTGATAATTACGGACCGATCTATGTTCCAGAAAAAGGGAAAACCGTTGCTTTGACAGTTGAAACCTTACCGTTTTACAAAATGATCATTACTGATTATGAAACTGCTGAAAATGGCGTTAAAAACGAAGTACAGGTAAATGGAACGGAAATAAAAATTAATGGTAAAGTAGTAAAAGAGTACACTTTTAAACAGAACTATTACTGGATGATGGGTGACAATCGTCACAACTCAGAAGACAGTCGTTATTGGGGATTTGTTCCTGAAAATCACATTGTAGGGAAGCCCATTTTTATTTGGCTAAGTTGGGATACGAATGGGAAAGGCTTGAATAAAATACGTTGGGATCGAGTGTTCACAACAGTTAGCGGCGACGGACAGCCACAATCCTATTTAAAATACTTCCTATTTGCTTTAGCAGCATTTTTCATAGGAGAATATTTTTGGAAAAAAAGAAAATTAGCTAAACAATAGTAAAAGTTTGAATGTCAGAAGTCATAAAGTCTATAGCCTATATAGCTTTATGACTTTTTACATTAAAATAATAATACATTACAACAAATATGAATATTCTCCTTCACCCAACTTACTTTCCATCAATTAGCCATTTTGCCGCCATGGTGCAATCAGAAAGCATCACCTTTGAAGTTGCCGATAATTTTCAGAAACAAACCAACCGCAACAGAGCTTATATTTATAGTCCAAATGGCATTCAGTTATTAAACATTCCTATAAAACATTCGAAAGAAAGTCATCCAAAAACGAAAGATATTAAAATTGAAACGGATTTTGATTGGCAAAAACAACACTTCAAATCACTGGAAGCAGCTTATAGAAGTTCTCCTTTTTTTGAATTTTTTGAAGACGATATCAGACCTATCTTCGAAAAAAAACATACCTTTTTAATAGACTTGAATTTTGAAGTTTTAGAAATTCTTTCCCACTGTTTTAGAATCAAACTAGATTACAAAACGACAACAGCATACATTCCAGAGGTTGATCCCACTATTATTATGGATTTTCGAACTTTAGTAAATGGAAAAAAAGATACTTCTTCTTTTGAAAGTTACACGCAGGTTTTTGATGACAAACATGGTTTTATCAACAATTTAAGTGTGTTAGATTTGCTGTTTAACGAAGGGAAATACGCGATGGATTATTTAAAAAACCAACGCTTTAGTATCAAATAAAAATCAGATTTGTGATCACTCCAGAGACAATCTGGCCATAATAGGAAAATGGTCTGAATTTATGAATTGTGGGAAGTTTTCAAATTTTTTCACTTTCATTTTTTCATCAGCAAAAATGTAATCAATTCTAGCTGGATAATATCGGAACTTATAGGTCTCTCCAAATCCTTTACCAGCTTCTTCAAAGCTATCTTTCAACTTCCCTTTGATACTACGGTACACATACGAATACGCACTGTTATTCATGTCACCACAAATAATCATAGGATAGATACATTTTATTTTATGCTCTTTAAAAATCTCTGCCTGCTGCTGCTGCTGCTTGAATGCTTTGCTTATACGTCTAAATAAAACTTGCGATTTCTGCTGATTCATAGCATCAATATTTTCGTCAATTTCATTCACATCAGGCGATATTTTAATGGATTGGATGTGCATGTTGTACACTCTGATAATGTCTTTTCCTTTCTTGACATCTGCAAAAACAACGTTGTTACTGGAATTTGGGAAAATGATATTTCCTTGGTCAATAATTGGAAATTTAGAAAAAATGGCTTGACCCGTTTTAATTTGGTTGCCTTCTGTAAAAATATATCGGTGCGGATACACTTTCAAATCAATATTTGCTGATGAAGAGTACTCCTGAATACACAAAATATCAGGATTCTTATCATTAATAAAGGTGAGAATATCAGCCGGTACATCGTCTCTTTCGATCCATTTAAACACATTAAAAAGGCGAACATTATAACTCATTACCGTAAAATCTTTTTCGGCTATTGGAAGTTCAAGAGAAGAGAATTTATAAAATTTATTTATAAAAGTAATCCCAATCAATAATACCAAACCCGAGACAATTAATTGCTTTTTAAATTGAAATGCCCAATAGACAAAAAACAACCCATTAAATATGAAAAAAAGCGGCATAAATAGCGTCAACACTGACAAAAGCGGGAAAGATTTGGGAGCCAAAAAAGGCAAAACATAGGCAATAAAGGTCACTATAGTCAGCACTATATTCAAAAAAAACATTCCTTTATTTAACCATGAAAGATTCCTCATTTTCTCTATTTTTTAAATTAAAGTATTCAAAACTTTCGTATTATTATTTACCTACTTTAAATAAGAATTCTTTTTCCTCACTGCTCAAGCTATCATAACCAGATTGGCTAATTTTATCCAAAATCTCATCAATTTGTTGCTGTGATTTATCTTTTGTAACGATTTTTGAAACTGACTTTACCTCTGGCCGGCTGTAATTTTTGTGAACTTTTTTGAAAGGTGTTCTCGGATTTTTTTGGAACAAATTAGTAAAAAAATCAATAAAGCGAGATACAGCGGTACTTAAATCAGTTCCATTCTGAAGCAATTTAATAAAAATAAATCCAAACAGAGCTCCAGCTAGATGAGAAATGTGTCCGCCCATATTTTCAGATCGCAATTGCATCAAATCGATAACAAGAATAACAGCTGTAACATGCCATAACTTGACATTTCCAATGATCAATAACCTCAGATCCATCAACGGATAATAGGTTGTTGTAGCAACTAAAATAGCCATAATAGCTGCTGATGCTCCCACAATAGGTGCATTTATATTCAGCAAATAAAAGATCAGAACATAACTAATCCCTGCAAAAATAGCGCTTAATACATACAACCCAAACAATTGCTTGGATGTAAAATAGGTCATAAACAATCTGCCTGAAAAATTCAGAACAATCATGTTAAAAATGATGTGCATGATGCCGCTATGAAAAAAAGAATACGAAAGCAATGACCATGGTTTCCAGAGTAATAGCGCCCCATTAGATGATAAACTCACATAATTAAGGTAATCAATATTGATGCCCAGCAAAGATAAAAGCTCAAAAAACAACCACGGAATCACAAACAAAGCCACATTCCAAAAGATTAGCCGAGTCACTATCCCTCCTATCTTGTATTGTACTTTCAAGTCATCAATAATATTCATATATTTTTAATATTTGGTAGCCGATTTTAATTGTCTAAAAAAACTATTTTATTTTAATTCCAACGGTTTTGATTGAACTGATTTTTCTTCCAATACCACATAATAATAAATCCAAACAAAGCACCACCAACGTGAGCAAAATGGGCTATTCCTCCACCTCCAAAAATAGATTTTCCAGAAATACCTAAATATAAATCAACTAATACTAAGCCGGGTACAAAATATTTTGCTTTTATTGGTACAGGAATAAACATCAAAGCCAATTCTGCATTAGGAAACATAAAAGCAAATGCTACAATTATCCCATAAATAGCTCCCGATGCACCAACTGCGGTACCCGCAAAAGCACTAGTAAAGTTTTGAAAATCTCCAGCTGCTATAAATTGCTGCCATCTAGTATCAATTTTACCCTCGTTCAATAATTGTAAAATATCTTGTTTAGGAAATCCATTAGCGATTAGCGTATTCACGCCCTCTTGAAAATAGTAATAATTGACACCCGTATGCAACAAAGCAGCGCCTAATCCGCAGGAAATATAGAAAAATAAAAATTTCTTGCTTCCCCAGATTTGTTCTAATGCTGAGCCAAAAGAGTACAACGCAAACATATTGAAAAAAATATGCATAAACCCTCCATGCATGAACATGTGTGTAATAGGTTGCCACAATTGAAAGTCTTTATTTTCAGGAAAATATAAGGCTAATATTTTATATGCCACATCACCTATTACCAGTGTACCTACAAAAAAAAGTACATTTATAATTATTAATTGTTTTACTGTCTCAGTTACGTTTCTCATAATGCAAATTTTTTATCTAAATCTTCCACACGCATCGTGATGAAAGTGGGTTTATGAAATGGGGAAACATTGGGGTCTTTGCAAGCAAAAAGTCCGTTGACCAAGTTCTCCTGTTCTTTTTCGGTTAAGTGTGTTCCAGTTTTTACCGCTAAACTTTTGGCCATAGATTTGGCAATTGTATCGTTTTGACTAAAGCTACTCTCTGGAATTCCATCCTGCAAATCGCTTAATAATTGTTCTAAAACCAGTGACACTTCGCTTTCCGTTACATTCACTGGAATTCCTGAAATAACAACATGATCGGTGTTGTTTTCTTCGAAGACAAATCCAGTATTCATTAATGATAATTGTAATTCACCGATGAGTTCCATTTCGCTCGACGAAAAAAACAGATTCAAAGGAAATAACAGTTGCTGGCTAGATGCCTGATTCACCGTCATATTTACTAAAAACTGCTCATACAAAACCCGTTGATGCGCCCGTTGCTGATCTACAATTACCATTCCTGATTTGATTGAAGAAACAATGTATTTTTTATGAATTTGATACGTTTTATGAACAGAATGTTCTACTTCTTCGTCATTAAATAAAGAAGAAGTCACTTCTTCATTTTCAAAAGTCATCTGTCCTATTTCGTCCGTATCTTGTTTTAAACCTACGTATAAACTTTCCCAATTAGATGTTGGCTCTGGTTTTCTATAACTGGAAAATTGCTTACTGGGTTTATCCTCAGCAAAAGGATTGAAATTACCATCTACCTGAATTGTTGGCGTAGCACCTTCTAAATCTTTATAATGATATGGCGTGTCCAGATTAGCATCGCGGTCAAAATCTAAAACGGGAGCTACATTAAACTGTCCTAAACTATGTTTTATGGAAGCTCTTAAAATAGCGTATAAGGCATGTTCATCATCAAACTTAATCTCCGTTTTAGTAGGATGAATATTTATATCTATTGTGTTTGGAGGCACCGATAAATATAGAAAATAACTGGGCTGTGCACCGTCTTTTAAGATTCCGTCATAGGCAGCCATAACCGCATGATGTAAATAACCACTTTTAATAAAACGATCATTGACAAAGAAAAACTGTTCGCCCCGATTTTTCTTTGCAAATTCTGGTTTGCTAACAAATCCCTGAATGGTAACTATTTCTGTTTCTTCCTGAACCGGTACTAATTTTTCATTGGTTTTGCCCGTAAAAATAGTAACAATACGTTGGCGTAAAGTTGAAGCCGGCAAATTGAACATTTCACTTCCATTGTGGTAAAAGGTGAAATGTATTTGTGGGTGAGCCAAAGCTACGCGTTGAAATTCATCAATAATATGGCGGTATTCCACCGTATCCGACTTTAAGAAATTACGCCGCGCTGGAATATTAAAAAATAAATTTTTGACAGCAAACGAGGTTCCTTTGGGCAAAACGGCAACGTCCTGAGATACAAATTTACTACCTTCAATAATAATATGGGTTCCAAGTTCTTCTTGTTCTTGCTTGGTTTTCATTTCTACATGAGATATAGCCGCAATAGAGGCTAAAGCTTCTCCACGAAACCCTTTGGTATGCAACGAAAACAAATCTTCGGCTTGACGAATCTTGGAAGTGGCATGGCGTTCAAAACACAAACGCGCATCAGTAACATTCATTCCCAAACCATTATCAATTACTTGCACTAAGGCTTTTCCGGCATCTTTAATAATTAATTTAATATCCGTCGCTCGTGCATCAACTGCATTTTCAAGCAACTCTTTGACCACTGAAGCAGGTCTTTGAACCACTTCACCAGCAGCAATTTGATTGGCAACATGATCAGGAAGTAATTGTATTATACTCGACATTAAAAAATTTAGGTTTAAAGTTTAAGGTTTAAAGTTTTTTAAAACCAAGAAATACAAATTTAATGAATTTCTATTTGGAATAATAGCTTAATCATTTTAAAAAAAACAAAAAACCTATACTGTTTAAGATAACAGTATAGGTTCATTAAGTAGTATGTTTAAAACTATTCTTTCAATTCTAAAGGTCCACCCTCATCCAACTGGAGTGCACCAGCAGACAGTAAGTGTTGATTATCAACTTGATGAGACAAAGAAGCTTGTTGACGAATATAAGCCATTTTTATAGCGGCAATTGCGGCCTCAGTTCCTTTATTTCCATGAATTCCTCCACTTCTATCAATAGATTGTTGCATGGTATTATCTGTTAAGACACAAAAAATAACTGGAATATCCGTTTGAACATTCAAGTCTTTTATGCCTTGCGCTACGCCTTCACACACAAAATCAAAATGTTTGGTTTGCCCTTGAATGACGCATCCAATAGCGATTACAGCATCTACGTTTTGTGTTTGCAACATTTTCTTGGAACCGTAAATCAACTCAAAACTTCCCGGAACATTCCAACGAATAATATGCTGAGCAGGAACTTGGTTTTCTAAAAGGGCTTCAAAGGCGCCTTTAAACAGACCTTCTGTTATGGAATCATTCCATTCTGAAACAACAATCCCAAAGCGAAAATTTTTTGCGTTTGGGATTGAATTTTTATCGTAATCGGATAAGTTTTTATTTTCGGTAGCCATTTGCTTTTAGTATTTTGATTATAGAATTTTGATTTCAGATCTTAAAGATAGTATTTTGAAATCAAAAATATCCAATCTTAAATCACCAATCTTGTATCATTGTTTACTATTGTGCTAATCCTATCAAAACATCAACTGAAGCAGCCTCTGGAGTTCCTTCAAAATTGTCTTTAATGTCTGTGAAATATTTTAATGCATCCGCTTTGTTCCCTAAAGCTAAAGCTACTTTTCCAGCTTTTAATAGAAAACGTGGTGTTGTAAAATCATTTTTATTAGACTCAGCCGCTTTTACATAATTCTCTAAAGCTTCTTGAGGTTGATTTTTTTGAGAATATGCATCTCCTATAGCTCCTTTTGCCAAAGCGCTTAAAACAATATCATCTGATTTAAATTTACTTAAATAATCAATTGCTTCATTATATTTCCCTGTGTTCAAATAAGCAATTCCAGCATAATAATTAGCTAAATTTCCTGCATCTGTACCAGAATATTCATCGGCAATTTTTAAGAATCCAAATTTACCTTCTGAACCATTAAGCGATAACTTATACAAAGAGTCACTTGCTACGCCATCAGTTGCTTTTTGGAAATTTTGTTGTGCTACAAACATTTCATTAGCTGCTTCCTCTTGTTGAGGAGCCGCAACAAATCTCTGGTATCCTAAATATCCAATTGTAAAAATTGCAGCAGCAGCAACTAAACCAATAATCACTTTTTGATTTTTAGCAACCCAATCCTCAGTTCTTGAAGCTGTTTCATCTAATTTAGAAAAAACTTCAGCTGTCGTGCTGTCTTTATCGTCAATGATTACTGCTTCAACTCCTTCGTTTACCTCTTTTTCTTTTGGTGTTTTATATCCTCTTTTATTATAAGTAGCCATTTATTTTAATTTAGTGAGTCGCAAAAATAAAATTTTTATTCAAACCCACGCAAAAAATATGCTTTAATATTAAAAAAAAATATAGCCAAACAATCTTTCTGGGCCAAGCCAAAATAATTTTCATAGAAAAAATAGAAAAGTACTTTATATGGATATTTTTCAATAATTTGCACCCGCTTTGAAAAAGTCCTCAAATAATATCAAAGTTCCCCATAACAGTAAGCTTTTTCCATGTATCTAAAAAAAATTTCATTATTCAATTACAAGAATTTTTCAGAAGCAAATTTTGATTTTGACAGTAAGATAAATTGTTTTGTGGGCAAAAATGGAATTGGAAAAACAAATGTGCTAGATGCCATATACCATTTATCTTACGGGAAAAGTTATTTCAATCCGCTAGCGGTTCAAAATATTAAACACGGTGAAGAATTCTTTGTAATTGATGCTGAATTCGAAAAAAACGAAAGAAATGAACAAATTCTTTGCAGTTTAAAAAAGGGGCAAAAAAAAATCTTGAAACGCAACGGCAAGGCTTACGACAAGTTCTCTGATCACATTGGCTTTATTCCTTTAGTTATCATTTCTCCTGCTGACAGGGATTTAATCGTGGAAGGAAGCGAAACCAGAAGAAAATTCATGGACAGCGTGATTTCCCAACTGGATTCCCATTATTTACAGCAACTCATTCAATATCAAAAAGTAATGAGCCAACGCAATGCTTTATTGAAATATTTTGTATTGAATCATGTTTTTGATACCGATACACTCTCTATATATAATGAGCAACTTAACGGTTTTGGAGACTATATTTTCGAAAAAAGGAAAGAATTTATCGGTCAGTTTATCCCTATTTTCAACGCGCATCATCAAGCTATAACGGGTTCACAAGAAACGGTTCAATTGGTATATGAAAGTCATTTATACGAAAAAGACTTATTGACTTTATTACAGGAAAACATTAATAAAGACAGAGCTTTACATTACACAAGTGTAGGAATTCACAAAGACGATTTAGCATTTGAAATTGATCAACATCCAATTAAAAAATTTGGCTCCCAAGGACAGCAAAAATCGTTTCTAATCGCCTTGAAACTGGCTCAATTTGAGTTTCTAAAAAAACAAAGTGGAGTAAAACCCATTTTACTTTTTGATGACATCTTTGATAAATTAGATGAAAGTCGGGTGGCAAAAATTATCGAAATGGTCAACAGCGATACTTTTGGGCAACTTTTTATTTCAGATACCCATCCAGAACGTACAGAAGCTATTGTAAAATCGACGCATCAGACGTATAAAATTTTTAATTTATAACTTTTATTTAGTACCTCATTACATTCAAAAAATTGAAAAATTACCTAATTTAGCGTATTCAATTTTAAACATCACTACAATGAAATTCCCTTCTATATGCTTAGCAATCTTACTTTTTGTGGTTTTTTCCTGCCAAGGACAAAATTCGGAGGCAATCAAAACAATTGATGCAAAAGCCTTTGCAGAAAAAATTTCAATAACACCAAAACAACAAATTCTGGATGTGCGAACTCCTGACGAATTCACTTCTGACCATATTGAAAATGCCAAAAATATAAATTGGCTTGGAAGTACTTTTATTTCCGATGTAGAAAAAATGGACAAATCAGTACCCGTTTTTGTATATTGTAAAAGCGGCGGAAGAAGCCAAAAAGCAGCTGAAAAACTAAATGAATTAGGCTTTACAAGCATCTATCAGCTAGAAGGTGGCATACTAAAATGGGAGGCTGCAGGTCTTTCTAAACCCAGTAACAAAAAAATAGGGCTTTCCCTTCCAGAATATGATAAGCTGTTACAATCTGATAAAAAAGTCTTAATTAATTTTTATGCAGAATGGTGCGCACCATGCAAAATAATGACACCTTACATTTTACAGATGCAAAAAGATTTAGGTGAGGAAAT
Organism: Flavobacterium frigidum; assembly: GCF_048286795.2. NCBI lineage: Bacteria > Pseudomonadati > Bacteroidota > Flavobacteriia > Flavobacteriales > Flavobacteriaceae > Flavobacterium > Flavobacterium frigidum. Next base: position 42,416 of record NZ_JBLVPT020000009.1, on the reverse strand, counting down.
AGTAATCATTCGACTGGATGCCGACAAAAACAAAACCGTTATGGCAGCCTTAAAAATCAGTGAACTGCCTACCTTATTATTATATGACCATGCAACAGTAACATGGAAACATTCTGGATTTATTAGCGAAGCAGATTTAAAAAAACAACTACAATAGGCCAACTATGCTTTCAAAAGATACACTACAATTTTTAGATGACTTAAAAGCCAATAACAATCGCGATTGGTTTTTGGATAATAAAAAACGCTACGAAGCTTTCAAGAAAGATTACCAACTCTTAGTAGCTGATTTATTGGATGCCATGAAACCTCTAGATCCTTCATTGGAAATGCTCGAAGTAAAAAATTGTACCTTTAGAATCAATCGTGACATTCGGTTTTCTAAGGACAAGACTCTATATAAATCGCATTTAGGCATTTGGCTTTCCTCTGGGGCAAAAGGCTTGAATCGCTCGGGGTATTACATTCATTTAGAAAATGGATCCAGCTTTATAGCTGGTGGCTTGTATTGTCCTGAAGCCAATGATTTAAAAAAAATGCGCAAGGAAATTGCTTATTTCCACGAAGATTTGGAAGCAATTCTAAACGAGAAAGAGTTTAAAAAAGAGTTCAATGACTTTGATCGAGATGAAAAAAATACGCTAAAAAATCCGCCAAGAGGCTACGAAAAAGAACATCCCGCTATCGATTTATTAAAATTAAAAAGCTTTGAGTCCTCTCAGAAAATTAATTTTTCAACAGCTGGAACAAAAGATTTCGTTACTACTGTAAGTAAAAAATTAATCCTTTTAAAACCGCTAAATGACTTTATCAACAGAGCGTTAACGTCTGATTAATAATAGTTTACACTGATGGTAAAAAAGAAAATACTCTTTCTAGGAGAAAACGACAGGGCCGACGCCATCACTTGGATGGATGGCCTTAAGGAATTTGGTGGTTTTGAAATTGTTACTTGGGAATTAAAAACGCCAAGTAATTGCATTCATAACCGAATTTTAAGGATTTTCGAATTTAAATTGGCTATTTTTAAAATCAGGAAAATAATAAAAGCACAAAGACCAGATATGGTAATTGCAGAACGAACAACCAGTTATGGTTTTCTTGCAGCATTATCTGGCGTAAAACCAGTTGCCATTGCACAACAAGGCATAACTGATTTATGGCCTGAAAAATCGATTTCATTACCGTTAAAAAAATTGCTGCAATACTATGCGTTCAAAAAAGCAGATTTAATTCATGCTTGGGGACCGGTAATGACCATTTCAATGGCAGATGCCAATGTAGATATGAATAAAGTTTTGGTTTTACCAAAAGGAATTGATCTGGTTAAATTTAACAATCAAAACACCGCCAATCCTGAAAAAATTTGTGCCATTATCACGCGCTCTCTATTATCAGAATACCGCCATGATATTATCTTAAAATCATTTGCCATTTTAAACCAAAAAGGAATTGATTTCGTACTTACCATAATAGGGGACGGAACACAACTTTCTAAATTAAAAGATTTAGCAAAAGATTTAGACATCGAAAATAAAGTAAACTTTACAGGAAGAATTCCAAATACTGAATTACCAAAACTGTTACAAGAATCTAATATTTACATTAGTATGCCCATCACTGAAGGAGTTTCGGCTTCTTTATTTGAAGCAATGGCTACTAATTGCTACCCAATTGTAACCGATATTTTGGGAAATCAAAGTTGGATTACACACCGCAAAAACGGACAATTAGTTACAGTTGACGATTTTGAGATGCTTGCAGAAGAACTAATTTGGGCCTTTGAAAACGAAAAATACCGCAAACAAGCTGTAGCAAACAATCGATTATTTTTAGAAAAAAATGCTGATTACTCCATAAATATGAAAGTTATTGCCAACATATACCACCAATTAATTAACACCAATAGCCCCAATTAACTATGTGTGGCATTAATGGAATTTTACATTTACAAACCCAGAAAAAAGTTGATGAACGTATTTTAACAAAAATGCGAGATTCTCTAGAGCATCGCGGACCAGACGACAAAGGGATTTTTATAGAAAAAAACATTGGATTTGGCCACAGACGACTTTCAATTTTAGATATTTCATCATCAGGACACCAACCTTTTCTCTCCGAAAACGGTCGGTATGTGATGACTTACAATGGTGAAATCTACAATTTTAAAGAATTTTATCCCGAGTTAAAAAGTAGTGGATTTGATATTAAAACCACTTCGGATACCGAAGTTTTAATGAAATTATTTCAATTGCATGGTGTAAAAATGCTCAACCGCCTCAACGGTATGTTTGCGGTTGCTATTTGGGATAAATTAGAAAAAAAGCTAACTCTTGTTCGGGATAGAATGGGTGTCAAGCCTTTGTACTATTCTTTTCACAACGAAACATTTTATTTTGCCTCCGAACAAAAAGCACTTTTCACGGCTGGAGTTCCACTCAAAATGGCGCAAGATGGACTGGAAGAGTATATTTTTAACCGATTTGTTGCTGGAGAAAACACGCTATATCAAAACGTAAAAAAAGTATTACCCGGACACGTCATGACCATTCACGAAGATGGAAAAACCACCGCAGAAAAATGGTGGGATCTTAAAACAGAAATTCAAAACCAACCTAAAATAAAAAATCCGGTAGAATGGTTTCGAGAAACGTTTGATGATTCTGTAAAAATGCGAATGGTGAGCGAGGTTCCTGTAGGTGTTATGCTCAGCGGCGGACTGGACTCCTCCTCGATATTGGCTTCATTGCACCATCAAAAATACAAAGATATACAAACCTTTAATATTGGTTTTAGAGAGAAAGAACACAACGAAGCACATTTGGCTAAAATGATGGCAGAGAAATTCAATTATGGATTTAAAACCATGCAATTAGAAGACAAAAATCTTTATGACCAATTAATAAATGCTACTTATTTTCAGGATGAGCCCGTCATGCATTTAAGTGAGCCGCATCTTTTAGCGCTTTCACAAATGGCAAAACCTGCTGTAAAAGTGTTACTTTCTGGTGAAGGTGCCGATGAGTTGATGGGCGGTTATACGCGCTACAAAGCCTTACAACATCCATCTCTTCTACATGTGATTACCCTACTTTGCAATTTCGATTTGTTTGTAAAAAAACCACTGCACAATAAACTGTTGCGTTTTGCTCAAATTCAAAAAAAATCAGATCTCGTTTTATTTAATGGTTCGAATATTTACCCTAAGGATATTGCAACCACTTTTGGGATAGAAGAAACACCCACAAACGAATACCGAAAAAAAATATACGAAGAAGCAAAATCATTGTATCCAAATAATCTTCGGCGACAAGCACTTTACTTTGACCAACATACTTATTTATGCTCCCTTTTAGACAGGAATGATCGTTGTACCATGGGCGCATCGATAGAATGTAGAGAACCATTCTTGGACCCGAGGTTAATTGTTGGATTAGGTTCATTAGAGGATAAATTACTTTTTACAGGAATAAAAGGAAAATTCATCCTAAGAAACGCCATGCAAGACCGTTTGCCAGATGAAATTTTAAAATTCAGAAAAGTAGGATTGAGCGCACCTTGGGGTGATTACCTCACAAAAAGTCCTGCTTTTAAAGACGAATTAGATTCTTTCTCGAAAAGTGATTTATTTCAAATACCTTATTTTGAACACATCAACATTCAAAAATTGGTACGTAAATTACAGCACGGTGACACACAGATGACACCCTATATTATGCCTCTGTTTATGATGCATATCTGGATGAAAACCTATGCAACTAAATTTTAATGCTTACTTTTGGCGCAGCACAGAACAATTCAAAAAAGCCCTCTCTTTTATGGAAATAGTACCTAATTTCTCTTTAAAAAAACACAATACTTTTGGCATTGAAGCCAAAGCAAAACAATTCGTTGCTGTTCATTCTGTAAACGATTTGAAAACGATTTTACAGGAAAACAAAGCGCAACAAAAATTTATTTTAGGTGGTGGAAGTAACATGCTTTTGACCAAAGACATTGATGCATTAGTGATTCATATCGATTTGAAAGGAAAGAGAATAATTGAAGAAAACGAAGATTTTGTTTGGGTCGAAAGTCAGGCTGGCGAAAGTTGGCATGAATTTGTACTGTGGACTATCGATCAAAATTTTGGCGGTTTAGAAAACATGTCACTCATTCCAGGAAATGTGGGAACTACGCCAGTCCAAAACATTGGTGCTTACGGAACCGAAATAAAAGACACTTTTGTTTCCTGCGAGGCAATGGCAATAGAAAGTCTGGATATGAAAACGTTCACAAAAAACGAATGCCATTTTGGATACCGAGAAAGCGTTTTTAAAAACGAAGCAAAAAATCAATACATCATCACATCGGTTGTTTTTAAATTAACAAAAATCAATCATAAAATCAACACTTCTTATGGAGATATTTCGGGAGAACTAGCGAAAAATAACATCTCGAATCCAACATTAAAGGACGTCAGTAATGCCGTGATTAGTATACGTCAAAGTAAATTGCCAGATCCTAAAGAATTGGGAAACAGTGGTAGTTTTTTTAAAAATCCAATTTTATTAAAATCAGATTTCGAAAAAATACACCAGCAATTTCCTGAAATGAAATACTTTGACATTTCGGAAACCGAAGTAAAAGTTCCTGCAGGATGGCTTATAGAACAAACTGGTTTTAAAGGAAAGCGTTTTGGTGACGCCGGAATACACAAAAATCAGGCTTTGGTTTTAGTAAACTATGGCGCTGCAACAGGACAAGAAATTTTGAATGTTTCAAGGGATATTCAAGAGACCGTTTTCAAAACTTTTGGTATTCATATTGAGGCCGAGGTTAATGTGATTTAGATTTCAGCTGGCAGTGTTCAGTCGCAGTTTTCAGTTTAAAAAAAATCGGAGTTATATATTAATTTCAGATTGTCGATACCAAAATAGTATTTCAAAACTTATAAATCCTAATTTTTAAATTAAAGATGTACACTCCAGAAATCTACAAAAATGAAAATCAAGAAGAAATCAAAAAATTTCTTCTTGAAAATAGCTTTGGCATTTTAATCAATCAAACAAACGGAAAATTGTGCGCCACACATATACCGTTAGAACTAGAAACTACTACAGAGGGTTACGATATTTTGTACGGCCATATTTCCGCTGAAAATCCACAAGCTGAAGGGTTACGAAATAACGATGAAGTTTTAGCAGTATTTTCAGGACCTCACAGTTATATTTCATCCTCGTGGTACGATCATGAAAATGTACCAACATGGAATTATATTGCCGTTCATGTGTATGGAAAAATCAAAATTATTGAAAGAGAAGCCGTCATCGAATCCTTAAAAAAGCTAGTTGATAAGTATGAGAAAAATTCACAAAATCCTATTCGAGTAGAAGATTTATCCAAAAAAACCATGATGCAAAGTCGCGGAATTGTAGCATTTGAAATTGAAATAACTGCAATTCAAGCTACAAAAAAAATGTCTCAAAACCGTGATGACAAAAATTACAAGAATATTATTTCGGAACTAGAAAAAACGCTTGATAATCAGTCTATTACGGTTGCAAACGAAATGAAAAAATGCCTAAGATAAATTATTTCAAAATTCACATATTCTAATTACAATTTACAATTCTATCCCTACCTTTGCACTCGTCTTAAAATAGAAGATTACAAACTCACCAAACGCAAAATGCTTATATTAATTCTATACTTTTTTATCTTTATTGTTGTTGTTCAAATTTCATATTACTTGGGGGTTTTTTGTAAATTTGCTTTTGCGAAAGTGCAACAAATTACGCCAAAAAAAATCCCGATTTCGGTAATTGTTTGTGCTAAAAATGAAGAAGATAATGTACTTAATTTTATTCCGTTACTTGCGGAGCAAAACTATCCTGATTATGAAATCGTGCTCATTGATGATGCCTCTAGTGATGCTACTTTAGATGTTTTTGAAGATTTTGAAAAGCAATATTCCAATATTCGTTTGGTAAAAGTACAGAACAATGAAGCCTTTTGGGGAAATAAAAAATACGCACTTACTTTAGGCATAAAAGCGGCCAAAAAAGAGTACTTATTATTTACTGACGCCGATTGTTACCCTACATCAAAGGATTGGATAACCGCTATGAGTTCGCAATTTACGATGCAAAAAACAATTGTTTTGGGTTATGGCAAATATGAAAAAATACCGAATTCGTTTCTGAATAAAATCATTCGTTATGAAACTTTATTAACGGCAGTTCAATATTTTTCATGGGCAAAAATAGGACATCCGTACATGGGTGTAGGTAGAAATTTAGCCTATAAAAAAGACGAGTTTTTCAATGTAAATGGATTTATAGAACACATGCAGGTTCGTTCTGGAGATGATGATTTATTTATAAACCAAGCTGCAAATGGTAAAAATACTACCATTGCTTATGCAACGGAAAGCTTTACACTTTCTAAACCAAAAACATCCTACACTGATTGGTTAATACAAAAAAGAAGGCATGTTGCTACTGCACAGTATTACAAACCACTTGATCAATTACAATTAGGAACGTTTTATTGTTCTCAATTGCTATTCCTTTTGCTGCCTATCGTGTTATTAGCATTCCAATTTCAATGGATATTAGTTTTAAGTTTAATTGCGTTACGCTATATAGTGGCATGGATTGTGGTAGGATTTTCAGCAGGTAAACTAAAAGAAAATGATATTAAATTCTGGTTCCCGCTAGTTGAAATAGCCCTAATCTTAACTCAAATCAATATCTTTATAGCAAATATATTCTCAAAACCGGTACATTGGAAATAAACAAACAAATAGAGAAAGCAAAACAAGGCGACCAAGTTGCCTTTACTTTTCTATTGGATTATTATTGGAATGAAGTCTATGGCTTTATGCTCAAACGCACTGAAAACGAGACTAATGCCGAAGATATAACTATCGAAACCTTCTCCAAAGCTTTCGATAAAATAGCAACTTATAACTCCGAATTCCAATTTAATACTTGGTTGATAGCTATTGCAAAAAATGTTCACATCGATTTATTGCGAAAAAAGAAATCTAGCCTTTTTATCGAAATAACCGATGATCAGGATCGGCAAGCCTACAATATAGCCGATACTACACCATCTGCTGAGGATGAATTAATTACGGAACAAAATCTTTCCCGATTACTCCAATTCATCAAAGAATTAAAACCACATTATCAAGAAGTGATTCAGTTGCGCTATTTCCAAGAATTAAGCTATCAGGAAATTGCCAATAAAATTGAGGAACCTTTAAGTAATGTGAAAATTAAATTACTTCGAGCCAAAAAACTACTAGCCGAAATTATTCAGAATAAAAGATAGTTAATTCTTAAGCATTTAAGATTCTCTTTTACCAAAAATCCACACTTGTTGCGATATTTTACCTGAATTTTTATTCAATACATTATTTAGATTCTATCCCAATGCCATCACTTAAATACTTTATTAGACGTATTGTTTCAATTATTCAGTTAAAAATAAATTTTGCATACAATTAAATAACCTAATAGTTAATTAGTTGCGTATAAATTATAATTATTCTAAAATAATTATTAAATTCATACACTAATAATCTTATTTCTCACGTTATAGAATAAAACACTTTTTGCTTATGATTTAATTGTACTTAACCACTAAATCCTATACACTATGTCAAAACTAAGCATTTATGAAACCGGCTGGATTAATCTAGTTTTTCAAGACAGAAACAAAGAATATGGAGCGTATCAACTACGCATGGAAAGTACCAAAACAGCATTAACAGCATTGTTTATGGGGGTATTGCTTTTATCTGGATTACTCAGTATTCCTGTGATCATGACGTACATGAATCCCAATGAAGGAACTAGTATAACAATACCAGAACTTACAAATACCGTTATTCAACTAACAGAAATTATTCCGAATGAGTTGCAACCAAAAGAATCGCTACCCGAGATAAAAACTAAAAATGTGGATCTTCCTATAACAAGTGCTGCTCTGGTAAATCCAGAAATTGTAAAAACGGCTGAAGCTAATCAGGATATTGCAAAAAATACAGATAATACAGCGGTAGCCAATACTCCTTCTGAAGGGACTGGAATAATGGGTCTAAATCCTACCACATCCACTGGCAATGGCACTGCAACATCACCGCCTGTTGATTTAGGCAATACCATCGTTAGCAGTGTAACACTCGACAAACTTCCAGAATTTCCTGGAGGCATTGCTAAATTCTACAATTATGTAGGTAATAATTTTGAGAAACAAGAAATAGACGGTACTGGATCAATTCGGGTTTATGTTTCATTTGTCATCGAAAGAGACGGAAGCATGACCGATATTCAAGTAAAAAGAGATCCAGGTTATGGCTTGGGGAAAGAGGCCGTGAGAGTATTAAAATCCTTAAAAACAAAATGGGCCCCTGGAATGATTGATGGAAAAGCAGTTCGAACCGCGTATAACTTGCCCATCACCGTTCAGTTAAATTGATATAAAAAAAGCAGAATTTTTAAATTCTGCTTTTTTTTTGCCATCTCAAAAAAGGTTTACTTTTTCTTTTTTGCTGTTGTTGGCTTAACTGCTTTCGATTTAGCAGTACCTTTTGTTTGTTGCACATATGGTTTGTACAATCCATCATTTTCCGCTCTTTGTCTAGCTATTTCTGCTCTTTCTTTAGGATCAGGATGCGAACTCATCATTTTATCCAAAAAAGAAGCTTGAGCACCTTCACTCATTTTTGCTATAATAGAAAATGCAGAAGAAACAGCATTCACGTTATACCCGTTTTTTTTCATAAAATTATAAGAGAACTCATCCGCTTCTGACTCTTGCTTTCTACTGTGCTTATTATCAATCACTACACTAGCAATTTTAGCTAATTGACTGTCTGTAATGGCCGCCACTTTATTTGATTGTGAAGCCACTGCATCTACAAGCGCTTCCTTTTTGTAAGCAGCTTTAATGGCATCACGAGAATCATGATTAGCTACATGACCAATCTCGTGACCAATGACGGCAAGCAATTCATTGTCATCCATTATATCCATCAAACCACTGTAAACACGTACACTACCATCAGCAGTCGCAAATGCATTAACTTCATTTAACTTATACACTTTGTAATTTAGAGTATACCCATCTCCAGAAGTATATTTACCAAAAACTTTATTGAGCCTCAAAGTGTAGGGATCTTTAAGTCCAGCAATAATGTGTTCCGAGTCCATTTTATCTACAGCTGCTTTAGATAAAGCTGCTGCATCAGCATCACTAAATATTAATCCTGCTGCTCCTTTTTGCAGGGCTCCCAATGCCCTTTCTCCAAAATTGATTTGTGCATTGGCTTTAAAAAACCCTAGTAACACCAATAATGCTGCAATAAGTATTGATTTATTTTTCATAAGTTATTGTTTTTAAATTTCAAATGTACCATTTTTTAATATTTCAAAAAAAATAAAAATCTACCTAAAATAACAGAATTAAAACGTGCTAAGCATGCAAGCTACAAAAGTTACTAGTACGATTAGTTGTTAAATATTATTTTAATGAGCCTAATAAGCATCTCTGCCTCCCTGTATTACAGATGGAACAAAAGCAAAAGCAAATGATACATTTAAACTCATCCTTCGGGCTTGGTCTAGTAAATACAGCTTAAAACAATTCTACTTTAGGCTCTTAAATCCTAATTCTAAAATCTAATTTCTTAACAACTTTACTTATCTTTGTGCTTTGAAAATTGATATATGGAAACTGTTTTAGAAAATATTTTACCGCAAGGAACTCTGGGCAAAGGCGAACTAAACGTAGCTAAACCAAAATGGTTGAAGGTAAAACTTCCAATAGGCCAGAAATACACAGAACTTCGTGGCTTAGTAGACAAATACAACTTGAATACCATTTGCACCTCAGGAAGTTGCCCAAACATGGGAGAATGCTGGGGCGAAGGAACCGCAACCTTTATGATATTAGGAAATGTGTGTACACGTTCTTGCGGATTTTGCGGTGTAAAAACCGGAAGACCCGAAACTGTTGACTGGGACGAACCAGAAAAAGTGGCGCGTTCTATCAAAATCATGAACATTAAACATGCAGTAGTAACAAGCGTTGACAGAGATGATTTGAAAGATGGCGGGTCTATTATTTGGATAGAAACCGTGAAAGCCATTCGTAGAATGAACCCAAACACCACCCTAGAAACGTTGATAGGTGATTTTCAAGGCATCGAAAGAAATATAGATCGCATCGTAGAGGCCAACCCTGAAGTAGTTTCGCATAATATGGAAACGGTTCGTCGATTAACGCGTGAAGTACGAATTCAAGCAAAATACGATCGAAGCTTAGAAGTGTTGCGGTACTTGAAAGAAAAGGGAATCAACAGAACAAAGTCAGGAATCATGCTTGGACTTGGCGAACTAGAGGCAGAAGTCTACCAAACCATGAGAGATTTACGTGACGCCAATGTTGATATTGTAACTATCGGTCAATATTTGCAACCCAGTAAAAAACACTTGCCCGTGAAGGAATTTATTACGCCTGAACAATTTGCAAAATATGAGCAATTTGGTTTAGAATTGGGTTTCCGACATGTTGAAAGCGGCCCATTAGTTCGTTCTTCATACAAAGCACAAAAACACATTTTATAAATAGTTTGTTCGTTTATTTGTTTAATCGGTTAACCAAATAAACGAATAAACGAATAATCATATCCATTTGAAAACAAGAATTGCCATAAACGGTTTTGGAAGAATCGGTAGAAATTTATTCCGATTGCTAATAAACCACCCCACCATCGAAGTTGTTGCCATAAACGATATTGCAGATAAAAAAACAATGGCGCACTTAATTAAGTACGACAGTATACATGGAGTTTTACCATTTACGGCAAGCCACGACGAAAAAGGAATTATAGTAGACGGAAAACACTTTTTATTTTTTCATGAAAAAAAAATATCGAATTTAGACTGGAAAAGTTTAAACATTGATTATGTAGTGGAATCAACCGGCAAGTACAAAACCTTTGACGAATTGAATTCTCACATTACAGCTGGAGCCAAGAAAGTAATTCTTTCAGCACCATCTGAAGTTGACAGTATAAAAACTGTTGTCCTTGGAGTAAACGAAGGCATTTTAGACGGAAGTGAAACCATTATTTCAAATGCAAGTTGTACAACCAATAACGCTGCACCAATGATTAAAGTCATCAACGATCTGTGCGGAATTGAACAGGCTTATATAACAACTATTCACTCCTACACAACAGACCAAAGTTTACACGATCAACCGCACAAAGATTTACGTCGCGCTCGTGGAGCAAGTCAATCGATCGTTCCTACAACTACAGGAGCTGCCAAAGCATTAACAAAAATATTTCCTGAGTTTGAAGGCAAAATTGGTGGATGCGGGATACGAGTACCTGTTCCTGATGGCTCACTGACCGATATTACTTTTAATGTAAAACGCACAGTATCAATAGAAGAGATTAATGCGGCTTTCAAAACAGCTGCACAGACAAATCTTAAAGGTATTTTAGACTATACAGAAGATCCTATTGTATCTGTTGATGTAATTGGGAACAAAAATTCTTGTATATTTGATGCACAGCTTACTTCAGTTATTGATAAAATGGTAAAAGTAGTAGGATGGTATGATAATGAAATTGGATATTCCTCACGAATTATTGATTTAATTTTACTTACCAAAACGTAAATAATATTAATAAAAAACGTTGCTAAACATGAAGTATATTTTTACTTTTATTGTTGTTTTTTATATATCATTACAAGCTCAGCCCAATGAGAGAGTTGACAGCACAACATACTATAGCAATTTAAGTAAGACCGAAATCCAATCGAACAATTACAAAGAGGCCTTATTTAATAGCCAAAAAGCTATCCGGTTTGCTGCAAAAAACAAAAATATTAAAGTCCAAGCACAGCAAACTTTTACCCTTGGAAAAATTTATTTAGATTTAAAAAAATACGATGATGCCATAGAAGCTTTTTTAAAAAGTGTTATGTTATCCTCTAATTTCGATCTAAGTCCACAGCAATCGGCCAATTATTATCATCTTGGTCTTTGCTACATGCAAAAAGAAAAATACCACCAAGCTGCGGCATACTTTGAAAAAGCAAAATCTGTAAATACCAAATTAGGAATTACTGATTCTGATGAATTATTACAACTTCAAAATGGGTTAGTATACATGGCCAGTAATAATATAGATTTAGCATTAGCTTCCTTTAAAACGATACTTGCCAAATCGAATAAGGCTGCTGCAATTAACACTAAAAGCGAAGCCTCCTACCAAATTGGGATAATTGAAGCTAGCCGGAACAGAAATAATCTAGCGATAAACTACCTCAATAAAGCATTACAGTTAAACAATAAAACAAAAAACTCAGAACAAAAATCAAAGATTTTACTGGCCTTAAGCGAAGTATATGAGAAAACATTAGACAAAACCAATGCCTACTTCTATTTAAAACAACATTTAAATTTAAAAGAAAGTATTTCTATTTTAGATAATGAAAGATTGGGTATCGACGATTATCAAAAGTTTAAGGAATCTGAGAAATTGAAAGAAATTGCACAAATCAATTATCAGAACAAAGAACAAGAAAAGATCACTAAATTCACTAAGTTAATAAGTATTTTTGCAATAGCCTTGATATCAATATTATCCCTATTAAGCTTGTCTTTATACCGAAATAACATCATTCGAAATAAATCTAACTTGTTATTACAAGACAAAAATCAAGAACTAGAAATTGCCAAAGATAAAGCCGAAAAGGCCTCGAAAGCGAGGTCTGAATTTTTATCAACTGTAAGTCATGAGCTTAGGACACCTTTAAACGCTATCAACGGAATAACTCACTTATTATTAGAAGAAAACCCAAAGGAAACACAATTGGATTATCTGTCCTCCCTAAAGTTTTCAGGGGATTATTTAACGAAATTCATCAACGAAATTTTGGAAATAAATAAAATTGAGTCCGATACTATCGAAATTGAATACACTACTTTTAATCTCAAAAAATTATTAGAGGATATTAAACATTCTTTAAAAGAGCTGGCAGTTGTTAACAACAATACTTTTTGTCTAGAAGTCGACCCCGAAATCCCTGATTATTTAATAGGCGACCCCACAAAATTATCTCAAATTATTCTGAATTTAATTAATAATGCTTTAAAATTTACCAAAAACGGATCGGTTACTGTTTTCGCAAATCTACAGCAATTAAAAAATTCAAAAGCCACATTGTATTTTGAAATAACAGATACTGGTATTGGAATACCTGAAGATAAATTAGCTACAGTTTTTGATAGCTTTTCTCAAGGCTCGATAGAAGTAAATCGAAAATATGGTGGTACAGGATTGGGTTTAACTATTGTGAAAAAATTAATTAAAATTCTTGGAGGCAATATCCAACTTAAGAGTATTGTAGGCGAAGGTTCTTCCTTTTACTTTTCGTTAGATTTCCCAATAGGTACACTGCAGGAATCACAATTAGAAGACAAACCTCTTGTAAAATATGACGCTTCTAAATTAATGAATAAAAAGATTCTTGTGGTTGAGGATAATAAAATCAATCAGATGATTACTAAGAAAATGCTCTTAAGTAAAGGCATCACTTGTGAAATCATTGACAATGGCGAGGAAGCAATTGATGTATTAAAAAATAAAATATTTGACCTAGTACTTATGGATGTACACTTGCCTGGCATAAATGGCACCATCGCAACTGAAACCATACGGAGCTTTAATAGTAAGACACCAATTATTGCACTAACTGCGATTTCATTGCTTGAAAATCGTGACTTATTATTGTCATTTGGCATGAACGATGTGATTACAAAACCGTTCATACCCGATGAGTTTTATAGGATTATTGCTGAGCACATATAACCTAGTAGTTTAAAATCAATTCCTTTATCAAGCTTCTTACTTTAGGTTCTGCATTTTTTGCAGCTTCAAGAACTTCATCATGTGAAATCGTACCTATACTTTCTGCATCACCCATATCAGTAATTACTGAAATCCCAAAGGTTTCTAAGTCCATGTGACGCGCTACAATTACTTCTGGTACAGTTGACATTCCCACGCAATCTGCACCTAGGATTTTAACCATTTTGTATTCTGCAAGAGTTTCAAAAGTAGGTCCTTGCAACCCTAAATATATTCCCTCTTGGACTTCAATATTCAAGTCTTTTGCAATTTCAGTCGCTTTTGCAATCATTTTCCTCGAATAGGGTTCACTCATATTCACAAATCGAGGTCCAAAACGTTCATCATTTTTTCCACGCAAAGGATGTTCTGGAGTCATATTGATGTGGTCTGTAATCATAACAATAGATCCCACTTTATAATTAGGATTTACACCACCAGAAGCATTAGAAACCACTAATTTTTCAATTCCTAAAAATTTCATTACTCGTACCGGAAAAGTCACCTCAGTCATCGAATAGCCTTCATAAAAATGAAAACGGCCTTGCATTGCTACTATTTTTTTATCTCCAATGGTCCCAAAAACCAATGCTCCTTTATGTCCCTGAACTGTTGAAACTGGAAAATTTATAATTTCATTATACGGTAACGTATACGCCACTTCCATTTCATCTGTAAAATTCCCTAATCCTGAACCTAAAATTACACCGTATTCTGGTGTAAAATCGATTTTCTCCTTAATCTGGTTAACGGTTTCTTGTACTTGTTCCCACATATTCTATAATTGTTTTATTAAATTTTTTTGTTTCTTCAACTGCATCAAAATCTTGACTTGAAAGAAAGTCACTTTGTATCGGTAAATAGAAAAGTTGCTCACTTGGCAATCTTCCTTTTAATCGTACATAATCTTTTTCAGTAGTTATAATAATTTTGTTTTGAGCTAAATTTTTAATTTCTAAAATATCTTTTTCGTTAAAATTATGATGGTCTGGAAAAGACAAACAGACATCATTTGTATCTTTTAAATTGGCAAAAAACGGTTCTGGTTTTGCAATTCCTGCAATCAGCACTTTAGCAACTGATTGTATTTCAAATACCTGCTTTTTACTTTTTCCGTTGTACACAAAAGTATCGTAGGTTATATAGGTAAAGTATACTTCTTGATCTGATGCAATTTTTAATCGACTTTTAATTTCTTTTTGTTCCTCGATCGAAAGATCTGCAGGACACTTCGTTACAATAATTACATTCGCCCTTTTAGCTCCACTTCTACTTTCACGTAAATTTCCAGTGGGTAGTATCCAATCATCTGAATACAAATCATCATAGGAAGTCAGTAAAATATAAAATCCTGCCTTAACCTTTCGGTGCTGAAAAGCATCATCGAGTAATATCACTTCTGGCTTTTCGGGTTGCAAAAGTAGTTGTTCTATTCCATTTTTTCTATCTGCATCAACAGCTATCTGAATTTGTTTGAATTTTTCAAAAAACTGAAAAGGTTCGTCTCCCAGAATTTCTGCATTGGTATTGGCTTGAGCCAAAATAAAACCTTTAGATTGTCTTTTATAACCTCGGCTTAATGTGGCTACTTTATATTGATCTGATAGCAACCGAATCAAATATTCGATTTGCGGTGTTTTTCCGGTTCCACCAACGCTAAGATTCCCAACAGCAATAACAGGCAAATCAAAAGAGTACGATTTTAAAATCCCTGTATCGAAAAAAAAATTCCGCATACTCGTGATCAAACCATATAAAATGGCAACTGGAAACAGTAATTTTCGCAGTAAATTCATTTCACGAAAGTAGAATATTTTATTTTAAAGTTGATTTGTTTATTCGTTAATTTGTTTGGTAGAAAAAGCCGCTTTAAACCATCAATAAACCGCCTAATGAAAATCAAAGAAATAATTACTGTACTGGAAGAAATGGCACCTCTCGCCTATGCTGAGGACTTTGACAATGTGGGTTTATTGGTTGGAGATCAAGAATCAGAGGCGACAGGTATTTTAGTTTGTCACGATGCATTAGAGAATATAATTGACGAAGCGATTGCAAAAAATTGTAATCTGGTGGTTTGCTTTCATCCCATATTATTTTCAGGTTTAAAAAAAATAACAGGGAAAAACTATGTCGAACGCGCCATTATCAAAGCCATAAAAAATGATATTGTCATTTATGCCGTTCACACCGCTTTAGACAATCATCAAGAAGGTGTAAATAAAATATTTAGTGACGCACTTGGATTAATAAACACCCGAATCCTTATTCCGAAAGAACATTTTATTCGAAAATTAGTAACCTTTACGATTCCTGAAAATGCCGAAACAGTGCGCAATGCCTTGTTTGATGCTGGAGCGGGAACTATCGGGAATTATGAAAATTGCAGTTTCAATTCATATGGAACAGGAACTTACAGTGGAAACGAGCAGAGTAATCCAGAAATAGGAGAACGATTTGAGTTTGTGCAAGCTAACGAGATTAAAATCGAGGTCACTTTTGAGAAGCATCTCGAAAATAAAATCCTAAAAGCTTTATTTAAAAGTCATTTATATGAGGAAGTGGCTTATGAAATCTATAATTTAGAAAACAAACACCAGAATATTGGTTTGGGAATGATCGGGGAATTACAAAACCCCATGAAGGAAAAAGATTTTCTACTTTACGTAAAAGAAAAAATGCAAAGTGACGGCATTCGTCATTCGAACTTTACAGGAAAGGAAATCAAAAAAGTGGCTGTTTTAGGTGGAGCAGGAAGTTTTGCCATAAAAAACGCCATTCAAGCCGGAGCTGATGCTTATTTGACTGCCGATTTGAAGTATCATCAGTTTTATGAAGCCGAAAACCAACTGCTATTAGCCGATATTGGACATTTTGAAAGTGAACGCTATACAAAAAATTATATTGTTGAGTATCTTCGGAAAAAAATCCTTAATTTTGCAGTTATTTTATCAGAAGAAAATTCAAATCCAGTTAAGTACTTATAGAATATGGCGAATACGAAAGAATTAAGTGTTGAAGACAAGTTAAGAGCAATTTATGATTTACAGCTAATTGACTCTAGAATTGACGAAATCAGAAACGTAAGAGGAGAACTTCCTTTAGAAGTAGAAGATTTAGAAGATGAAGTGGCGGGTTTAAGCACACGTTCAGAAAAATTGAAAAGTGAACTTGAAGTTGTTGAAGATCTTATCAAAGTAAAAAAGAATGCAATTGATGAGCACAAAGAGGCTATCAAAAAATATACGAAACAACAAGAAACAGTTCGTAACAACAGAGAATTTAATTCGTTGACAAAAGAGGTTGAATTTCAAGAATTAGAAATTCAATTATCTGAGAAGCAAATTAAAGAAATGAAAGCTTCTATCGAACATAAGAAAGAAGTAATTGCAAATTCTAAAGAAAGATTAGAAGCAAAATCAAATCACTTAAAGCATAAAAAATCAGAATTGGATGCAATCATGGCAGAAACTGCTAAAGAAGAGGCTTTCCTATCTGAGAAATCAATTGAATACCAAAACTTAATCGAAGCAAGATTATTAGCTGCTTACACGAGAATTAGAACAAGTGTTCGCAATGGTTTAGCTGTAGTTTCTATTGAGAGAGGTGCATCTGCAGGATCGTTCTTTACGATTCCTCCACAGACACAAGTTGAAATTGCTTCTAGAAAAAAAATTATTACGGATGAACATTCCGGAAGAATATTAGTAGACAGCGTATTGGCTGAAGAAGAAAAAGAGAAAATGGAACAATTGTTTTCAAAATTCTAAATTCATTTGAGTCCCGATACACATCGGGACTTTTTTTTATGAAAAAAATAATATATTTCATACTCACTAAATCCATTGGATTATACATTAACATCTTGAGTTTTGTATTTCCTAAAAAAGCTTCGCAATTAGCGTACGCTTTTTTTAGTGAACCTCGAGAAGGTAAATTATCTCAAACCGGGCTTCCTAAAATTCTACAAGAAGCAAAATCCGAGACCTTTCAACACAAAGAACATTCCTTTCAAACTTATTCATGGCAAGGAAATGATACCGTAATTCTTTTGGTTCATGGTTGGGAAAGTAATGCATCTCGCTGGGAAAATTTACTACCATATTTAAAAAAATCTGGAAGTACTATAATTGCCATTGACGGTCCTGCACATGGATTGTCTAGCGGAAAAGAATTTAGCATTCCTAAATATGCAGAATTCATTCATATTGCTGTCGAAAAATTCAAACCTCAGTATTTAATAGGCCATTCACTTGGTGGAAAAACGTGTTTGTATTACCAATCGGTTTATCAAAGTGATGCCCTGAAAAAAATGGTGATTTTAGGTTCACCTAGCGATTTCAAAATTATATTGAACAATTATATTGCCTTATTAAGCTTGAATGCTAAAATTACAAAATCCTTAGAGGCACATTACTTGCACCATTTCAACTTCCAGCTAGAACATTTTTCAGGTAAACTATTTGCATCCGAAATAAATATAAAAGGACTAATCGCTCATGATGTTGACGATGCTGTAGTATTATTTGAAGAAGGAAAAAAAATAGCGGCCGCTTGGAGAAATGCAATTTTTATTGAAACTAAAGGTTTAGGGCACAGCATGCACGATGATGAATTATATAAAAAAGTATACCGATTTTTATTTGACTAATTTTAAAAAAACTATTTCGCAAAAATTCACAAAGGAAACACAAAGCAGCACGAAGTTTTTTATGATTACTTTCAAAAAAAAATCACTTTAGCTGCGTTAAATTTTTGAGCTTCTTTGAAACAATACTTTTCAAATCAACTTTAAATAGTATCTAATTATCAAAATGATTACTTTTGCATCATGGAAGATAATCTAAAACGCCTCAATAAATTCATAGGAGAAACGGGATATTGCTCTCGACGCGAAGCTGATAAAATCATTGAAGAAGGTCGAGTTACCATCAATGGTGTTGTTCCAGAATTAGGCACGAAAGTTTCTCCACATGACGAAGTGCGTATTGACGGAAAACTGATTCGAGAAAAAAGAGAGCAATCTATTTATTTAGCTTTCAATAAACCTGTGGGAATTGAATGTACTACCAACTTAGAGGTTCGTGGTAATATTGTAGATTATATTAACTATCCAACCCGAATTTTCCCTATTGGTCGTTTAGACAAAGCATCTGAAGGGTTGATTTTTATGACAAATGACGGCGATATTGTCAACAAAATTCTTCGTGCTAGAAACAATCACGAAAAAGAATATACGGTAACGGTCAACAAATTGATTACCGATCGTTTTATCGAAAAAATGAGTAATGGCGTTCCTATTTTAGACACGGTCACTCGAAAATGTAAGGTAGAAAAAATAAGCTCGACCACATTCAAAATCATTTTAACACAAGGTTTAAACCGTCAAATTCGCAGAATGTGTGAGTATTTGGGTTATGACGTTATTGCTTTGAAGCGCATCCGAATTATCAATATATCGCTAGATATTCCTGCTGGCAGATTCCGTGATTTGACTGATTCCGAGATCAAAGAACTAAATGAACTCATTGAACCATCAAGCAAAACCGAGGAAGCCAGTTTACCAAAGCCTGAAAAAATTGAAGTTACTAGAAAAAGAACTGAATTTATAAAAAGAGACGATCCTCGTTTTAAGAAAAAGGGAGATTATTAAAAGGCAAAGCTACTGTCTTAAAAAATATATTTGAGACAACTTCTATTTTTACTCCAAAAAAATTATAACAATCTACTCGTTTCATTTATCAATCGAATCGGCTGGTTATAGATCAATTTCATACACATTACTTCTAGAAATGAGGTGTATTTTTTCCCACCGCATTCATACCACCATAAGGATTGGTATTGAATATCATTTTTTTCCATTTTATTGAACCATATTTTTTCATTTTTTACTAAAATCTCTTTGGATTCCATAATTGTGTAGCCATTTCCAGTCCAGCAAATCAGCGGTTTATGGGATGGTGTTTTGATATAAATGAGTTTATTTGGTGTAGCTATTTTAAATACTTCATCATTTACCCAAATACCATTTTTAATATTGTATTCTGGATTCAGGTTCGTCACTAAATTATCATTTTTTGGGTTTTTAACTTCCAGACTAGTTATAAATAGCATTACAGAAGTCAGTATAATTGGGATTCTTTTAGATTGAAAATTGGCGACTTCAATTTCATTTATTTTAGGTTTAAAATAATTGATAATCAACACCATTGGAACCACTTGATATATCCCAAAACACAGTAACCCAACCAAATGATGTAATGTATTTTCTTGTGTACAATCTAAAATAATCAAAGTCACAATTCTGAAATAATTAGAAAACACATTCAATACAATCACAACAAAACAAAAAGTAACAATCGGAATAATTCCAAAATATTTTTTTTGCTTTTTTTCTTCTAATGTTAATAAAATTGCTCCAGTTAATAAACCCGTTTTAAACATTGACAATCCCATACAAGCGGTATCAATTGTAATTTTGGCATTGTTGATATAAAAATTAACTCCTTCTATCCTATCCACAGTCATAAAGTTTTTTAAAGTTACAAAAACTACATAACACAATCCTTGTTTAATTTCAGAAGTAAGATGTTCGAAAAATTTATTGAAAATTGTTGAAAATAATAAAAGACAAATAAAAGCCACAAAGGAAAATTTACCCGTAAAACTGTAAAAAATCAAACATAAAAAGAGAATCAAGGATAAGAAATGTAATGATTTTGTATGCAATCTGTAACTTACAAACTCTAAAACAAAAATCAATGCCATTAACAAATAATTAATTTTGAAATTCGTTTTTCTGCTTCCAAAAACAAATAACAAAGCAGAAAAAACGATTCCAAAAAAATCATTGTCCAAACCAAAAAAGAGAACATTATAATTTATTACAAAGAGAGAGCAAATTGCAAAAATCCATATTCCTATTTTATATTCAGTTAACAAATTATACATTAGTTCAACATTTTTTGTTTTCTGTAATAAAAGAAAAGTGTGGTTAGCCCAATAATAATCAATAACCATTCGTGTGGTTCTGGAACTGCTCCATCATTATTTATTGAAGCATTTCCAAGCGTATTTACATTTTTTTCGATACCATTTTTCTTGTAATCTTCATCAGTTTCTAGAACAATCAAGGATGAAATTGGAGTAACTATATTGGCCTCTTTCACTAAATCTACAAATTGGTTTTCCTTCAAAGAGTCGTTTTGTATAGTTACTTGTTCTTGTAAAACTTTGCCAAAAGCATACATTCTATAAATATGATTAGATCCATTATTTTGAATTTTTGAATCTATTTCCGTTTCCTGAATAGAAATATTTGCAGGTTCAACATTAATGGTATTTTTTATTGTTTTGAATTCTATAAATTGATTTTCTTTTATTAATTTCAAACAATTATTCAAATCAATTTTTAAATAAGAAACTATTTTTTGCTCTTTTACGGTTTGCCAAAATGGATTCAAGTTTTCTGATATATTAATTACTTTTATTTTTTTTAGGTAAGTATTTGCTTTTAATTTTTTCAAATAATCAGAGGTTTCTAATTCCTCAAAATTGGCAGAAATAGTGCCACATTTAGTGATAACTAAACTATTTTTATTTAGATCATAAAATGGTAATAACGAATAAGTCAACTCTTCGAATTGGGCAAAAACTGTTTCATAATTGGCACTATTTATCGCTTGTTTTTGATTGTTATTCCACACAAAATAGTTGCTATTAGAATGATTTACTATTTTTTTGATTTCACTTGTTGTCCAGCTGCTGTTCAAATCCAAAATAATTTCACTTGGATTGAAAGCTATCTTTTGTTTTTGAATTTCTTTGATTTTATAGGCTTTATTTTTCCAAACAAAAGCAGTTGAAAATACTTTATTAGTCATTGGTAATTCGGCTTCCCATGCATCTAAACCTGTTGATTCGTTTGTATAAAAACCTTTTTCCTATTCAAACCTTTTACTAGTTACAAACTTTTCGTTACCTGCCATCTGAATTCTTGAAATGGTTTTGGCCCCATTTGTATTAGGTCCTTTAATGTCCAAACTTATGTACTTTAAAGTGTTGTTCTCTACTTTTAACGGTGTTGTAAAGCCACATTTAAAAGTTCGGGGCAAATCATGTCGTATTGGAAAAACACGAACCACTACTTTATTCCCTTCTCTCCATTGCATCAATGAAGGGTCTCGATATTCAACTCCTACAATTTGATTATAAGCTTTTTTTGCTTTTTCCTTGGTAGTCAAAACTCCTTTTCTTTCGATTCCATTTACCCATAATGACAAGGAAGTGGCTACTGCCCCTTCGGGAAGTTGAAACGAATATATAGCCTCTTTATCACCCCAACTTTTTTCTGCACAGGCGATATTCATAGTAATTTCGGTATATGCCAAACGATCATTTGCATAAATTTTCACGTCTTCTTTAATGTTTTTTGTAAACAAATCTTTGCCATCCCACAGTTGTTCTTCGGTCTCCAATCGTTTATTAAAATTAGATTTTAAAATATTTATTCTGTCATCTGCAGTTAAATCTAGTCTTGACGTAAATAAAAAGGCAAGATTTATAATCGGATCATGTGTTTTTCTCTCATTATATTGTTTGTTATTTCCAAAAGAATCAAAACCTCTAAACTGAAAGAAATTATCAGAAGCAATATAAACTATATCCTTTTTGAGGAGAATTTCGTTAAAAAAATTAGGTTTTAGATTCTGTGAAATGGTAATGTATTGAGGTAAATCTGTATTTACTTTCTCAAAAGAATTGGTAATGGTATTTTTTGAAATCTTTTGACTTTCCCTATTTAATTCTACTGTAAAAATTGCAAAACCAATACAAACTATTCCGATTCCGATTCCAAAAGCAAATCCATTTTTTCTGTTTTCTATAAAGTTCTGAATCAAAATTACTGTATGAATAATAAGTACAATCATAGGTACAAGTCCATAAAAACCAAGTCCCAAAGCCAAAATACCAACACAAGAAATTGGCGCAAAAGGAATAAGATAAATGGCATAATATAAAATCAGTAAATATGAAATTCCGTTTGTAAAATAAAGCGCTGTATTTAAATACTTATGTTTGAAATTGCTGTAAATTGCAAAATTTGATAAGCAAAACAAGAAAGTAACTACAAAAACCCAAATTGGTAAGTTTTCAAAAATATTAATAAAAACATTAGTGGAGAAGCAACCAATAAACCAATTTAGAAATAAAAAAGGTATAAGATGTTGGTATTTTTCTTTGTTTTTTAGGGCATTAAATGTAACTAGTACACCAAAAAGGAATTCAATTATAATGTTAAAAAAACATAAGACTTCGAGTTTTTCATAATCAAATTCGCTTCCTACCAGTGAACTTATGAGCAGTATAAGACTCAACAAAGTAACTACTATACTCGCTTTCACACCAATTTTTTTGGTAAAATCATTAATTTTAGTTTTAATTTTCATTGTTTTTTTTGTTTATATATTTAAAGTACTTTGTATTTCAAAGTAAAAAGTTAAAAAAAAAGGATTATTTTGATTTGAATAATTTTTCAAGACTATTTAAGTGTGAAACAAAAGCAGCTCTACCCATATTGGTAACTCGATATGAGGTTTTTGGTTTTTTACCTACGAATTCCTTTTTTACTTCTATGTATCCAGACTTTTCTAATGAAGAAGAGTGGCTTGCGAGGTTTCCATCAGTAGTATTTAATAACGCTTTCATTTCTGTAAAGTCTATCCAATCGTTCACCATCAATACAGACATTAATCCTAATCGGATTCGACTTTCGAAATCTTTATTTAATTTATCGATAATACCCATGATTATCTGTATTTTTTAAACATAATCGTTCCGTAAACTATGTGTAGAATTCCAAAACCAAGGGTCCAAAAAACCAATCCATATCCTAGAAAAAATAAAGAAACACTGCCAAGAAATAATTGAAAGTAGCCTAAATACTGAATATCTGAGTAGGTATACTTACCTGCATTGACCAACGCTAATCCGTAAAAAAGTAAAGTAGATGGCGCTAATAAGACAAAAAGACCATGAAATAGTAAGGCAAAGCAAAAGACGCCACCAACTACTAAAGGAATTGCTAAGTGCAAAAGCATCACTTTTGTGGTGGATGTCCAGATTGGTAAATTATTTTTTTTACTCTTTTTAAAAGTGAATAGAAATCCAGAAAGAAGCGCAAGAACTAAAATTACAATCCCAACTACAATTAGTTTGTCAATCAAATCATCACTGTACACTTTCTCCAATCCATCAAAATACGACATCTCATTTGACTCAAACAAAAAAGCAGCATAACCCGCACCAAGTAGTGCAAAGATTCCTGCGAAAACACCTGACAATCCGCTAAGGGAAATAAACCTTGATGAACGCTCCATCATGGAACGAATGTGAACTAAATCTTCGTGACTATTTTGGATCATAATAAAAGTACTTTGAATTACAAAGCTAATAATTTAAATGAATAATCCAAGAAAAGGAAGAAGAAAAATAAAATTATTTAAACAATATTTCTCAAAACCATTTTTTCTTTTTGAACAAAAATACTCCAAAGCACGAGAGCATAATAGAAACGGCAATTACAATCCAGATCCCGTATCTATTGTTCTCTAAAGCATTAGGTACATTCATTCCGTATAAACTAGCAATCAAGGTTGGAATCATCAGAATAATCGAAATCGAAGTCATTTGCTTCATAATCGTATTCATATTATTCGAAATCACAGAAGCATACGCATCCATTGTTCCCGTTAGTATGTCGCTGTAGATATTAGTTGTTTCCTGCGCTTGACGCAATTCAATTTCTACATCTTCCAGCAAATCCAAATCAAAATGTTCTTTTTGGGATTTTATATTCTTGATTCGGTGCAATAAAATATCATTCCCTTTCAATGAAGTCATAAAAAATACCAAGCATTTCTCAATTTGAAGCAACGCTTGTAGTTCCTCGTTCTTGATCGATTTTTCAAGATTATCCTCGGCCAATTTTATTTTTTGATTGACTTGCTTTAGGTATTTCAAAAACCAAACACTCGATGACAATAGTAGTTTTAATACTAAATCAAAATTATCTTTGATATTTATGTTTTTCCGATTGGTATAAATCACAAAATCTGTAAGCATTTCTGTTTGATGAAAACTGATGGTAATGCAAACTTCACCTTTAAACACAACCCCAACAGGAATGGTATGAAAGGGCAATTTTACATCGTTGCTTTTCACCGGAATTCGCATAATAATCAACGTCCAACCATTTTCAATTTCTATCCTTGGTCTTTCGTCAATGTCTTCGATATCGTTATAAAATGCTTCTGGAATTTGTAATTCTTCTAGTAAATATTTTTTTTCTGCTTCGGTAGGACATTCTATATTAATCCAGCAGTTTGCAGTCCATTCAGGAATGGCAAATAATCCGTTATTGTTTTTGTAAAAAGCCCTCATTTCAAAATTCTATAGGTTTAGGTATAGCCTCTTGAAAACTGTTCAAGTGCTATATTAGTTTAACATTTCCGAATAATAATCGTCCATTATCAATTTCTTTAAGTGTTGCAAAAGTATTCTTTAAAATAAGATACAAAGCATTAATTCTTTTATTTAAGTTCTTCTTAAGACAAAAAAAAGCCTCAAATATAATTTAAGGCTTACTTTTCAAACAATTTATTTTATTTATTTCTTTTCATCTCTCTTGCTAGTAAGGTATTTTTCAACAACATCGCAATCGTCATAGGCCCTACTCCACCTGGAACTGGCGTTATAAAGGATGCTTTTTCACTAACCTGATCAAAATCGACATCACCCGTAATCACATACCCTTTTGCATTCGTTTCATCGGGAACCCGTGTAATACCAACGTCAATCACTACAACGCCCTCTTTTACCATATTTGCCTTTAAATAGTTAGGAACACCCAAAGCGGTAATAATAATATCTGCCTGAACCGTAATTTCTTCAATATTTTTAGTGTAGCTGTGTGTAAGGGTAACAGTCGAATTCCCTGGAAAGCCTTTTCTACCCATCAAAATGCTCATTGGACGACCCACAATATGGCTGCGTCCAATAACTACGGTATGCTTTCCTTTGGTTTCCACGCCATAACGCTCTAGTAATTCTAAAATTCCGAAAGGTGTCGCAGGAATAAAGGTAGTCATGTCTAATGCCATTTTTCCGAAGTTCTCCGGGTGAAATCCATCGACATCTTTACTAGGATCAACGGCCATCAATACTTTTTGCTCATCAATTTGTTCTGGAAGTGGCAATTGTACAATAAAACCGTCAATTTCATCATTTTCATTCAGTTCCTTAATCTTTTTTAGCAATTCGATTTCAGTCGTAGTACTTGGCATTTTGACTAGTGTAGATTCAAAACCTACTCTTTCGCAGGCTTTCACTTTACTTCCCACATAAGTTAAACTGGCACCATCATTCCCTACTATAAGCGCTGCTAAATGGGGAACTTTCTCGCCTTTGTCTTTCATTTTTTGGACCTCAACAGCAATTTCGCTCTTGATGTCTTCTGCTGTTTTTTTTCCGTCTAGTAGTTGCATTGTTGTTTGTTTAATATATTAAAGCCGAAAGTCTTAAAATCATTACGACTTTAAGACTTTCGGTTTTTGACTCTTATTTATTTCATTCCTGGCATTCCGTTTGGCATTCCGCCTTTCATTCCGCCCATCATTTTCATGAGGTTTTTTCCTCCTGGCCCTTGCATCATTTTCATCATCTTGCTCATCTGATCAAACTGTTTCATCAACTGATTTACTTGCTCAATTTTGGTTCCAGAACCTTTTGCAATTCTTGCCTTTCTTTTGACATCAATCAAAGCGGGCTTACTTCTTTCTATTGGCGTCATGGAATGGATAATAGCTTCAATGTGTTTGAAGGCATCGTCTTCAATCTCGACATCTTTCATTGCCTTTGAAGCACCAGGTATCATTCCTACCAAGTCTTTCATGTTACCCATTTTCTTTACTTGCTGAATTTGAGAAAGAAAATCATCAAAGCCAAACTCATTTTTAGCAATTTTCTTTTGGATTTTTCTGGCTTCTTCTTCATCAAATTGTTCTTGTGCCCTTTCTACTAAAGACACAACATCTCCCATTCCTAGTATTCTTTCGGCCATACGAATAGGATAGAACACATCAATTGCATCCATTTTTTCGCCAGTACCTACAAACTTGATCGGCTTATTGACAATGGTTTTTATCGAAAGTGCAGCTCCACCACGAGTATCACCATCTAATTTTGTTAAGATTACCCCATCAAAATTTAGTCTATCATTAAAAGCTTTTGCTGTATTTACCGCATCTTGACCTGTCATTGCATCTACAACAAACAAGGTTTCATTTGGCTGAATCGCTTTATGAACGCGTTCAATCTCGTTCATCATTTCCTCATCTACGGCCAAACGACCTGCAGTATCCACGATGACAACATTAAATCCATTTGCCTTGGCATGTTTGATTGCGTTTTGAGCAATTTCAACTGGGTTTTTATTTTCTGGCTCTGAATACACCTCAACACCTATAGAATCTCCTACTACATATAATTGCTGAATAGCAGCAGGACGGTATATATCACACGCTACTAATAGTGGTTTTTTGTTCTTTTTTGTCAAAAGATAATTAGCCAATTTTCCAGAAAAAGTCGTTTTTCCTGAACCTTGCAAACCAGACATTAAGATAACCGATGGATTTCCAGAAAGATTAATTCCGGCTACATCACCACCCATCAATTCTGTCAATTCATCTTTTACTAACTTTACCAATAATTGTCCTGGTTGAAGCGTAGTCAATACATCCTGACCGATCGCTTTTTCTTTTACTTTGGTGGTAAAATCTTTGGCAATTTTAAAATTAACATCGGCGTCAAGCAAAGCACGACGTACTTCCTTCAAGGTTTCTGCTACATTTACCTCAGTAATTTTTCCGTGACCTTTAAGTATATGAAAGGCTTTATCTAGTTTATCGCTTAAATTATCGAACATAGTATTGATTTATTTTGAAATGCAAAGATAAACTAATTAAGAAATTAGGCAATTAGATAATTCGAATATTGAAAGTGCATTTTCAGTTTTATTTTAACAAAAAAACGACCTCATTTTGAAGTCGTTTTATATCTCTTTTTACATTCTTTCTGGTACTTCAATACCTAGTAACTTAAATGATGCCGCAATCGTATCTGCCACTTTTTTAGACAATTGAACTCTGAAAATCTTTTTCTCTAAATCCTCTTCGCCTAAAATTGGAACTGCTTGGTAGAAAGAATTGTATTCTCGAACTAATTCATAGGTGAAATTAGCCAATAAAGCCGGACTGTAATGTTGCGCTGCATTCTGAATTACCTCAGGAAATAATTCCAATTGCTTGACCAATTCTTTTTCCTTTTCATGAAGCACTTTTACATCTACTGCATTTGAATAATCAAAATTTGCTTTACGGATAATAGATTGAATTCTGGCGTATGTATATTGTATAAACGGTCCCGTATTTCCGGCAAAATCAACTGACTCTTCGGGATTAAATAGGATTCGTTTTTTTGGGTCTACTTTCAGAATGTAGTATTTTAAAGCTCCTAGACCAATTGTACTGTATAATTTTGATTTTTCCTCTGGAGAATAAGAGTCTAATTTTCCTAAATCTTCGGAAATTTTTTGTGCAGTATCTGTCATTTCTTGCATCAAATCGTCGGCATCAACAACGGTTCCCTCACGACTTTTCATTTTACCTGATGGCAAATCTACCATACCGTAGGATAAGTGAAATAAGTTTTTAGACCAATCAAACCCTAATTTTTTCAAGATTAAAAACAAGACTTTAAAATGGTAATCCTGTTCATTCCCAACCGTATACACCATTCCGCCCACATCCGGATAATCCTTTACACGTTGTATGGCCGTTCCAATATCCTGCGTCATATACACTGCAGTACCATCGGAGCGCAATACAATTTTACGATCCAAACCTTCATCAGTCAAATCAATCCAAACCGATCCGTCTGGGTCTTTCTCGAAAACGCCTTTATCCAAACCTATTTTCACCACATCTTTTCCGAGCAAATACGTATTACTTTCATAATAGAATGCATCAAAATCGACACCTAAATTTTTATACGTGGTAGCAAAACCATCATACACCCATTGATTCATGGTTTTCCAAAGCGATAGTACCGATTCATCACCAGATTCCCATTTTAGTAGCATATCTTGGGCTTCCAGAATAATCGGAGCTTGTTTTTTAGCTTCTTCTTCGGTTTTACCCGCGCTCATTAATTGCGCTATTTCTTCTTTATAAGCTTTATCAAAAACTACGTAATAATTCCCAACCAGTTTATCTCCTTTTAATCCTGAAGATTCGGGAGTTTGCTCTTTTCCAAACTTCTGCCAAGCCAACATCGATTTGCAAATATGAATTCCTCGATCGTTAATGATTTGCGTTTTATATACCTTTTTTCCTGAAGCTTTGATGATTTCAGCCACAGAATATCCTAAAAGATTATTACGAACGTGCCCAAGATGCAACGGTTTATTAGTATTTGGAGAAGAATATTCGACCATAACTGCTTTGTCATTTACCGAAGGCGTCACAAAACCAAAAGCAGTATCGTCTTTTATCGTTTTAAAGTAATCCAAATAATATACATCAGAAATAACAATATTCAAAAAGCCAGAAACTACATTAAAACGACTTACCGTCGCAACGTTTTCAACTAGATAGTTCCCTATTTTAGTTCCTAATTCTACTGGGTTGCTTTTTACAACTTTCAACAACGGAAAAATAACCATTGTGATATCGCCTTCAAATTCTTTACGCGTAGTTTGAAACTCTATTTTATCAATAGTTACGTCAAATAAAACGTGTATTGCTTTTTCAATTGCGGGTTTCAGCATTTGTTGTAATGTCATTTTGTGTTTTTATTTTAAGATTGCAAAGATAGTCATATTGCAGGAATTTGGAAAATTGGAAATTGAGATAATTTACACCTGTAAATGAAGTAATTATACCACACCAAGAAAGGTTTTTACAAATTATTTAATAATTGCTGTAACAATTTCCTGCCTCAACAGTCTATTACGTACCAATTCATCACTGGGTATTTGTTAAAATATGTTAAACAGTATTAAAAAAGGTATTATGTTTAGCATAGTATCATATAAAACAATATATTTGCACCATCAATCATTTAAATCAAATCAATCATGAAATTAAAATTAATTTTAATCTGCTTTATCGGAACGTTGTTTTCGATGCAGGCACAAACTTCGGTCAAACCGGTAATCCTCGAGAATTCTGGAATGATATCTGGAAAAATAATCGACAAAAAAACAAATGAGCCCTTACCATATGTCAATATTGTAATAAAGGAAAACAGCAAAGTGGTAACTGGTGGCATCACATCTGACAAAGGTACTTTTCAAATAAAAAATTTAGCCGTAAAAGATTATACTATTGAAATTCAATTTATTGGATACAAAACAATTTTACAGAACGCTAAACTAACCGAAAACAGCAACCTCAACTTGAATACTATTGCACTCGAAGAGGATGCCATTCAACTTAAAGGAGTTGAAATTGTAAGCGAAAAATCTTCCATCGAACAAAAAATTGATCGTAAAGTGATCAATGTTGGAAAAGATCTAATTTCTGCTGGCGCAACTGCCTCAGAAATCATGAACAATATCCCCTCTGTAAACGTCGATCAAGACGGAAAATTATCGTTGCGTGGTAATGAGAATGTACGAGTTCTAATTGATGGCCGTCCTAGCAACATTGAGGCTTCGCAATTGTTAAAGCAAATTCCATCGGCATCTATCAAAAAAATAGAATTAATTACCAATCCAAGTGCCAAATACAATCCAGAAGGAATGTCAGGAATTATTAATATTGTCTTACATAAAAACGCTACCGATGGATTTAATGCAAGTATCAATACTGGTTTAACATTTGCAAGAACTCCTAAAATTAGTAATTCAACCAATATGAACTACCGTACTGGGAAAGTCAACTTTTTTTCTACCTATGGTAATAATTTTGGAAAAAAGTTCAATGAAGGCCTTATTACAAGATTAGATGACGATTCTAAACAACTATTTGACATCCGAAATAACGACAAATCACACTTGTTAAAATTTGGAATAGATTATTATATCAATGATAAAAATACGCTCTCTGTTTATACCAATCAAAACAAAGTGAACGGTGATAACCATGTAGATGTGAACATTATGAATCCAGATGCTAATGACAATATCGTTCAAAAATCTAATTACATATCCGACAACAATGACGGAACGTACAATTTAGCATTCAAACATTTGACTAAAAAGAAGGCGAAACGCTAGATTTAGAATTGAATCACAGTATTTATTCTGAAAAACAAAAGGGTTACTTCCAAACACTCTTTAATGATTCTAACTTGACAAACAGTAGCTATACAGATGATCTTATTGACAAAAGACAAAACTCAACCATTAATTTAGATTATGTAAATCCATTGAATGAAAAATCAAAATTAGAGCTTGGCGCAGAAAGCAGAATCATTCGTACGGATAACGATTACAAAAGTGACAATAGCTCTTTATCCAACTCTCTTTATACGTATGACTTAGACATTCATTCTGCTTATGTTACTTTTGGACAAAAATTTGAAAAAATAGGATATCAGCTTGGCGGTCGTTTTGAAAGCTACAATGTACGCGCCAAACTGAATGGTGCAACTGCTTTCAAGGATGATTACATTACTGTATATCCATCTGCCTCTATGACTTTTTCTCCAAATGAAAAAAATCAATTTCAAATGAGCTACAGTCGTCGTGTTGACAGGCCAGGACTGGAACAAACTAAACCGATACGTGAGTTTAGTACTCCAAGGGTAACTTCTGTTGGAAATCCCGAATTGGAGCCTCAATTTACGAATTCATTAGAATTAAATTATACTAAAACCATCAAAAAAGGTACCATTACCACAGGCGTTTTTGTACGATCAATAAACAATGAAATCAACAGAATCATTTATCCTGATCCTCAAAATACAGAAAACCAAATTTTGAGTTTTGACAATTTTGATACCAATACTTCATTTGGTTTTGAAATATCTTCTAATTATAAAATTACAAAATGGTGGGACATTCAACCTGCAATAGATTTTTCTAGTATCAAACAAAAAGGATTAATTTCTGTACAAAATACTAGTACCAACTCTTTTGATTTAGTGCGTAAAGAGGTAAATGCAGAAGCCTTCAACGCCCGTTTAAATAGTAATTTTAAAGCAACAAAAAACCTGCGTTTCTTATTATTTGGTTTTTACAGATCTGGTGTTGACGGCATACAATTTAACGGAAAAGAAATGTATAAAATAGATGCTGGAGGACGTTATTCATTTTTAAATGATAAAGCTACAGTAAGTCTTCGTTTCAACGATGTATTTAACACCATGAAAGCTGGTTTTGATGGTGCAAATCCGTATCCGCTTCGAGGACAATTTACATGGGAAAGTCAATCTGTTTACTTAGGTTTTAATTATATGTTTGGAGCGGGGAAAAGCAAAAGTCTGCAACGCAAACAAAGAGATAACGACACCAATAAAGGTGGTGGCGGATTGTTTTAAAAATAAATTATTGAATTTGTTATAGTAGTTAATTACCAAAAGAAAACCCCGGAGTTTGCCAACTTCGGGGTTTTTCGATTTTAAACTATTTTTTTAATATAGAGTACTTACCATTTTATTATGGCACTTCCCCAAGTAAAACCACTACCAAATGCAGCCAAAACAACCGTATCTCCTGATTTTATTTTTCCTTGCTCCCATGCTTCTGTCAATGCAATTGGAATAGAAGCTGCAGTAGTATTTCCGTATTTTTGAATGTTATTGTATACTTGATCGTCTGTCAAATTGAATTTCTTTTGGATAAACTGTGAAATACGTAAGTTCGCTTGATGCGGAATCAACATATCAATATCAGATACCTGTAAATTATTAGCTTGCAAACCTTCATTGATTACTTCACTAAAACGAACGACTGCGTTTTTGAATACGAACTGTCCGTTCATGTACGGGAAATAACTTTCATCATCTGGATCATTGTCTGCCAAAATATCTGTAATCCAACGGCCTCCCATTCCCGGTGCTTTTACAATTAATTCCTCGGCATGTTGTCCTTCAGAATGTAAATGTGTCGATAAAATTCCTTTGGTCAGATCTTCTTCTCTACTCAAAATAGCAGCTCCTGCACCATCACCAAAAATCACTGAAACACCACGTCCGCGGGTAGTCATGTCTAATCCTGTGGAGTGTACTTCAGATCCAATAACCAATATGTTTTTATACATACCCGTTTTAATATATTGATCAGCCACCGAGATTGCGTAGATAAATCCAGAACATTGATTTCTTACATCTAACGCACCAACTGTTTTTAATCCTAAATCGCGTTGTACTAAAACTCCTGGACCTGGAAAATAATAATCAGGGCTAAGGGTAGCAAAAACAACAAAATCAATATCGTCTTTTGCAATTCCAGCGCGCTCAATAGCAATTTCAGCAGCTTTCACTCCCATGGAGGTAGTGGTATCTTCCCCTTTTATAATGTGACGTCGTTCTTGAATCCCGGTACGCTCTTGAATCCATTCATCATTGGTATCTATAATTTTTGACAAATCCTCATTTGTCACTACGTTTTCGGGAACATAATAACCCAATCCCGCTATTTTTGAATGGTACATACTATTGTTATTTTATTAAAATCAGATTGCAAATTTAAAACATACTCCAAAATAAGAGGCGCTAAATTACCACTTTTTTAGCAATTTACAATTTTTTAAGGTTTTGCAATATTTTAAACTTGTTAGAAATGAAAGAATAAACTACTTGTCCGTTAAAAAACAATTCTGTTCTAACAACTAGAAAACCACTTAAAAGTTAAAAAGAAGTAAATGTTTTCAAATGTAACTAAGTTGCTCTATTTTAGTAACCTTATACCAAACCTTAATGCTAATTTAAAATCATTCAAATTATGAAATTGAAGATCTCATTGTTTTTCCTTCTTGGACTGAGCCTAACCAGTTTTGCGCAAGAAAACCTTTCTTACCAAAAACCTTCTGCGTCTATACTAGAACTGGCAGATTATGAAAGAGCGCCTTCGGTATCGATGGATACCAAAAAAGAATATATGTTGTTGACCTACAGAAATACCTATAAGTCACTCGACGATTTGAATCAAGATGAATTGCGTTTGGGTGGATTGCGTATCAACCCAATCACCAATATTTCTAGCGCTGTAACCTACGTGAACAACTTAAAGCTCCGCAAAATAAAAGATAGTAACGAGATGCAAGTAGCTGGATTGCCAGAAAACCCTCGCATCAGCAACATTGCTTGGTCGCCAGATGATACTAAAATATCCTTTTCGCACACGACTGCAACTGGTGTTGAACTTTGGGTGATTGAAGTGGCTTCGGCGAAAGCCAAAAAATTGACAGAAGCTATGGTCAATGCCAATATCGGAAATCCGTTTAGTTGGTTGAACGACAATGCCACTATTTTAGTAAAAATGCTTCCTAAAAACAGAGCGGCTTTATTGGATGCAAAAAAAGATTTACCAACTGGACCGATTATCTCGAATGCTGATGGTGCCAAATCTCAAAACAGAACCTACCCTGACATGTTGAAAAACAAGAACGACGAGGTTAACTTTGAGAATATCATGAGCTCTGAATTGTATAAAGTAACGCTAGATGGTTCTGCAACTTTATTCAAAAAAGCAGATATGTATGCAGGAGAAAGCTTCTCGCCTGATGGCAATTACATTATGTTGACCACCATTAAAAAACCATTCTCCTATATCGTTCCTTTGAGTCGATTTCCTTCAAAATCGGTGATTTGTGATAAAAACGGACAGGAAATCAAAGTAGTCAATGAAGTACCACTAACTGAAATTATCCCAAAAGGTTTTATGGCAGTTCGAAAAGGCAAAAGAAACATGAGCTGGAGAGCAGATAAACCAGCGACTTTAGTCTATGCCGAAGCTTTAGACGGCGGAGATCCTGCAACTAAAGTAAATTTTAGAGACGAAGTTTTTCTTTGGAACGCACCGTTTGATGCCGCAGCAACTACATTGGTAAAAACACCACAACGCTACTCGGGCATCATTTGGGGAAATGACAATACTGCTATCGTATCAGATGAATGGTATGACACTCGAAATACAAAAACGTATTTGATAAACCCATCAAATCCGAGTCAAGCTCCAAAAGTTATTTTCGACAGAAACTCCCAAGATGTGTATTCCGATCCTGGAAATTTTGAAACTAGAAAAAACCAATACAACCGCTATGTTTTAGCGATCGAAAATAACAACGCCTATTTAATTGGACAAGGATTTACAAAAAATGGACAATTCCCCTTTATAAGCGAATTCAATTTAAAAACAGCACAAGCAAAACGCTTATACACTTCGACATATACTGATAAAAAAGAAGATGTAATAGAGATTGAGGACTTCAAGAAAGGAACTGTTTTGGTACAAATTCAATCTAAGAACGAATATCCGAATTATTACTTGAGAAACATTTTCCAAAAAAACAAATTAACTCCGATAACCACATTCAAAAATCCGTTTGAAAGCATCAAAAATGTGAACAAAGAAGTCATTAAATACAAACGTAAAGATGGTGTAGAATTATCTGGAACTTTATATTTACCTGTTGGATACGATAAGGCCAAAAAAGAAAAAATGCCTTTGTTGATATGGGCTTACCCAGCAGAATACAAAGACAAGAATTCTGCAGGACAGAGTACGCA
Source organism: Flavobacterium frigidum (assembly GCF_048286795.2). Lineage (NCBI taxonomy): Bacteria > Pseudomonadati > Bacteroidota > Flavobacteriia > Flavobacteriales > Flavobacteriaceae > Flavobacterium > Flavobacterium frigidum. Next base: position 6,700 of record NZ_JBLVPT020000009.1, on the reverse strand, counting down.
AAACCCAAATGAATTCACGTTTCCTAATTATGGTTCTTTTGTGTATTGGGTAACCAAAGGCTATGTTGTACTGGATGACGCTGCTTTTCCTATTATTGGCGAAGGAACAACAGAACCAAACGATAATTTTATAACGCAATTAGTTGATAATGCAGAAGCGGCAATAAATGCAGTAGATGCTCTGGGATACATCAACAGAAATAAAGTAGCGGTTGGTGGTCACTCGTATGGTGCGTTTATGACGGCTAATTTATTGACACATTCTAACCTTTTTGCATGCGGAATCGCTCGAAGTGGTGCCTACAATAGAACGTTGACTCCTTTTGGTTTTCAAAGCGAACAACGTAATTACTGGGAAACTCCTGAAGTGTACAATACCATGTCGCCATTTATGAATGCGGACAAAATGAAAACGCCAATGCTTTTAGTGCACGGTGAAGCTGATAATAATCCTGGCACTTTTACCTTGCAAACAGAACGTTATTTTCAAGCACTAAAAGGTTTAGGTGCTCCTGCACGAATGGTAATTCTGCCAAAAGAAGCGCACGGTTATGTAACCAAAGAAAATATTTTACACTTGCTTTGGGAACAAGATCAGTTCTTAGAAAAATATTTGAAGAATTAACTTAGGAATAAGTGTTCAGTGTTCAGTGGATAACGTAGCACAAAACCCCAAAATCATACTGATTTTGGGGTTTTTCTATTATTTAAAACTGCTGTAAAGAAAAAAGATTTTTTCTTTTAAAGCTAATAGAACTAGTAATGACTAAATACTATTAACTGAACACTTCTTCTCAGGATAACATCAAAAACACTTCTTGGTTGAGTTCTAATTCCGTGTCATGGTCAAAGAAAATGGCTCTTCTTTCAAAAGCGGCTTTGACTAAATAATGACTTCCTTTAAAATAACATTGCTTTACTACTGCTTTCATAATGGCGTTATCTACCACTCGCAATTGATGCGGACGCAACAAAAGCGCTTCATCTTCATCGTCTTCTAAATCTATTAATTGCGACAATTTCAACTCATTGACCTCTCCAAATAGAGAGGCAACATATTTATTGAAAGGATTTTCATAAATGGTTTTCGAATCACCTTTGGCAACAATTTTTCCGTTTTGAATCACAATGGTTTCATCCGAAAAAGACAAGGCATCGGTACTGTCATGGGTGGCGATAATACAAGTAATTCCTTTTTTCTTCAAGTAGGCAAACAAATTGCGTCGTAACGCATTTTTTCTAAAATTATCAATGTGACTAAAGGGCTCATCCAACAACAAAATTTCTGGCTCCAACGCAAGAACTTTAGCCAAAGCTACTCTTTGCTGTTGTCCGCCGCTCAGGTCTTTTGCTTTAACCTTAGCATACTCTGTCATTTCAACCATTTCTAACAGCTCTTGAATTCTCAGTTTCTTGATGGGTAAAAATGAATTCGATAAAAACTTCCCCACATTTTCCTCTACAGTTGTGTACGGCATTAAATCAAAATCTTGAGCTAAGTACTTGATGTAATCTACCCCAGGGATTAGGTTGTATTTTGGTCCTAAAATGGGTTTTTCATTGTACGTTATGGCACCACTATCCAAATCATATAATCCATAAATAAGCTTGAGCAAGGTGCTTTTTCCGCAGCCACTCTCCCCTATTAGTGCAATGTTTTGACCGCTCTCTATTGTACAACTTATATTTTCAATAACAGGCTTATCAGTATAAGCAAACGTTATGTCTTTAATCTCTAGCATCATCTGTGTTTAAAGCTGCAAATTTACAATGTTTATTCAAATTTAGGCACAAAAAAAGGCTGCTTCTTAACGAAACAGCCCTTGTTTTTAAAGTACTTTTTGCTTAGTTTTTCACTTCAGCTTCAGCATCTTTTTTCATTTTTTCGTTTGCAGTAATTGCAAATTCCACACGACGGTTCATTGTTCTACCTTCAACTGTTTCATTAGAAGCAATTGGGTCAGCAATTCCTAAACCAGTTACTTGAAATCTGCTAGAAGCAACTCCTTTACTGTTCAAATAGTTTTTTACTGAAGCCGCTCTTTCTCCTGAAAGTTTCAAGTTATAATCTGCTGGACCAGTACTATCTGTATACCCATAAATAGTGATATCTGTATCTGGATATTCCTTAAAAACAGGAACTAATTTATCTAAATTTGCTTTTGCAGCAGCAGTCAAAGAAGATTTATTGGTATTAAAACGTACTGCATTTTCATTTAATACTAATTTAATTCCTTCTCCTACACGCACCACCTCAGCTCCTGGAAGTACGGCATCAATTTCTCTAGCTTGCTTGTCCATTTTATTACCAATAACTCCACCGGCAACGCCACCAATAACACCACCTAAAACAGCACCAACTGCCCCTTTACCACCTTTACCAAGATTGTTCCCAAGAACTCCTCCTAATACAGCTCCTGCAACAGCACCTATTCCTGCTCCTCTTTGCGTTTTATTTGTATTTTTTACTGCTTCACAACTTGTGAATATTGATCCTATAACCATTATTGTTGCCATTGCAACTATTGAAATCTTTTTCATATCTAAATATTATTTAATTAGTTTGCTTTTTGAAATTGGTATACCACATCGATTGTTTTTCCTTCCACTATCCCTTTGTCAAGTAATTGGAATGAAGTCTCTGTTTGATTAGCTACATTTAAGACATATCCGTCTCTAACTTTTCTTGCTTTTTCACCAGCATTAAGTACTTTTAAAACAAACTGACCTTGCTTATTTACAAACCACGTAATTGGTGAACTAAATGAAGTACAGTCTGCGCTTGACAATGACATATTCCCTTTGTTGTTATTTGAAACTAATTTCCAGTTACTACCTACAAAACACTGCGAATCTGCAAGGTCAAAAGAATTTACTTTAATGTATTGAGATCCCGGATAGGTTACAGAGCTAATCGTCCAGTTCCCTTTCATTGCTACTTGAACTTTATTATTTGTATTTGTACCCGTAACTGATTTTGACTTACATGCAAAAACCAATACTGCTAATGTGCAAAGTAAAATTATTTTTCTCATTTTCTTAAATTTTAATGAATTAATACTTACACAAATGTACGAAGGAACCCAATCTAATTGTATCAGAATTTTATCAAATTGTATCATAATTTACACTTACGACAATTTGTCACTTCCATTACAATTGGTATTCTATTTGAAGACTTAATAGCATTAAAATAAACTTAAAACACAAAATATGACAACAGGTAAAATTAATGTTTCGGTTGAAAACATCTTTCCCTTAATCAAGAAATTTTTATACAGTGATCACGAAATTTTCTTGAGAGAATTGATTTCGAATGGTACTGATGCCACTTTAAAGTTAAAGCACCTTACCAGCATTGGCGAAGCCAAAGTAGAGTACGGAAATCCAATTATCGAAATTAAAGTCGATAAAGAAGGTAAAAAAATTCATATCATTGACCAAGGTCTCGGTATGACAGCAGATGAAGTTGAAAAATACATCAACCAAGTGGCTTTTTCTGGAGCTGAGGAATTTTTAGACAAATACAAAGATTCTGCTAAAGATTCTGGAATTATTGGTCATTTCGGTCTTGGTTTCTATTCTGCTTTTATGGTAGCTGAAAAAGTTGAAATCTTTACTAAATCATATAAAGACGAACCAGCAGCACACTGGACTTGTGATGGAAGCCCAGAATTCACGCTAGAACCAGCCGATAAAACCACTCGTGGTACGGAGATCATTTTGCACATTGCCGAAGATTCGCTTGAGTTTTTAGAAGATTCAAAAATCAAAGGCTTACTGAATAAGTACAACAAGTTCATGCCTATTCCAATTAAATTTGGAACCAAAACTGAAAAAATTGAACAAAAAAAGGGCGAAGAAGTTGCTGCTGAAGATGTAGAAAAAACCTTTACAGAAGTAGAAGTGGACAACATCATCAACAACCCAAATCCAGCTTGGACCAAGCAACCAACGGATTTAACTCCAGAAGATTACAAAAAATTCTACCATGAGTTGTACCCTATGCAATTTGAGGAGCCGTTGTTTCACATACACCTAAATGTAGATTATCCGTTCAACTTAACTGGTATTTTGTACTTCCCAAAATTAGGATCTGATTTACAAATTCAGAAAGATAAAATTCAGTTGTACCAAAACCAAGTGTACGTAACGGATAACGTAGAAGGAATTGTTCCTGAGTTCTTGATGATGCTGAAAGGCGTGGTCGATTCTCCAGATATTCCATTAAACGTATCGCGTTCAGGCTTGCAAGCAGATGCTGCCGTTAAAAAAATATCGAACTACATCACCCGTAAAGTTGCCGATAAATTAAAATCATTATTCACTGAAAGTCGTGAAGATTTTGAGCAAAAATGGAACGATATCAAAATCGTTTTAGAGTACGGAATGCTATCTGAGGATAAATTCTACGAGAAAGCAGGTGCTTTTGTTTTATACCCAACAGTAGACGATAAATATTTTACTTTAGAAGAATTAAAAGAAAATCTTGCTGCCAATCAAACTGATAAAGATGGCAAGTTAGTCGTGTTATACGCTGGAAATAAAGAATCACAGCACTCGTATATCGAAATCGCAAAAGAAAAAGGGTACGAAGTATTATTGCTAGACTCTCCTATTATTTCGCACTTAATTCAAAAAATAGAAGGCGATAACAGCAACCTGACTTTTGTACGTGTCGATTCAGATCATATCGATAATTTGATCAAGAAAGAGGAAACAACGATTTCTAAATTATCTGAGGAGGAACAAACCAACTTAAAAACGGTTCTTGAAACCATTGTACCAAAACAAACCTACAGTGTACAACTAGAAGCACTAGACAGCAACTCGGCGCCATTCATCATCACGCAACCAGAATTCATGCGCCGTATGAAAGAAATGAGCCAGTCCGGCGGTGGCGGAATGTTCGGAATGGGCAACATGCCCGAAATGTACAATTTAGTGGTGAATACCAACTCTGAATTGGCAACAAGCATCCTGAATAACAAAGATAAAGATGCTCAGGAAAGTTTGGTAAAACAAGCACTTGACTTGGCTAAACTTTCTCAAAACTTGCTAAAAGGCGAAGCTTTAACCGCATTTGTAAAAAGAAGTTTCGAGCTGATTAAATAAATATTATATTTTTAGATCGTTAGATTATTAGAGTAAACCTGCAAGCGACCCCGAAGTATCGGGACTTGCAGGTTTTTTTTGGAGCAGATCAGCCATTTTTCAGCAGGCATGCACTCCCGCTATGTGCTGCAATCTTTGCTTTTGGCTGCCGCCAGCGCAAAGGATTTCCGCTGCTATCGGGGCTATTTGAGACGGATATTTTTTTCGAGATAACACGTATTAAAACTATAACGCTGTTTGGACATCAATATAAAGCACATACTTAAAAAGCAGAACTAATTTGAGCTACATAAAAAGAATTATTAGGTCATAATAGTAGTAAAACTACCGAAATTTATACCCACGTAAGTACGAAAAGTTTGCAACAAATAAAAAGTCCGTTTGATGATTTATAAAATAAATATACTACATTTGAAAATAAATAAAACTGACTCTTGTCAGACAAAGCCACCCAATATTGGGGTGATAGGTCTGATTTTGTCAGACGTATATACAAGTTAGCCGTCAGTTTACGGCAGAACGTAAAAAAAACAACTAAAACTAAATAAAAATGAAAGTAATTATTACTTTTTTAATTGTACTTATGTTTACAAATTGTAAACAAAGTGAACAAAATAATGAAATTGTACAAGAACAAATTCAAGAAACAAAAAATGAAGTGGAAACTGTTAAAGTTGAAGAAAACATTTTAAAAAATTTCACTTATGAAGATGTTGCAAGATATACAATGGCTTCTGTAATGGGACAACCAACAAAAATAGTCAAAGCAACCAAAAATAAAGATTTGTATTTCGTTTCTTATATTAGAAAATCTGATAAGCAAAAGTTTGAATATAAAGTTAAATTTGACGGTAATGTAATTCTTTGGGCTAGTATTGACAGAAGATGGAGAAATTCAAAATATGATGAAAAAATAAGTTTTGAAGAAAATAACGAAAATCTAAAAATAATTACAACTTTTAGTGATGCTTCCCAAGATATTCAAGAATATAAAAAAGGAGATTAGTAATAAATCAGTAAAATTTTAAACAAAAATTAAATTATGGAATTTATAGGAATTATTTTAATATTAGCATTATATTTTTTACCAAGTATTATTGGTTATAGCCATAGAAATTTTGGTTCAATATTTCTTTTAAATTTACTTTTAGGCTGGACAGTTATCGGTTGGATTGTAGCAATAATTTGGGCAGTTTCTAACGATAAGAAGGAAACTATTATTGTAAATAACGATAAAAAAAGTGTTTCTGATAAACTAAAAGAATTAAAGGAATTACACGATGATGGAACATTAACAAAAGAGGAGTTTGAAGCTGAAAAAAAACATATATTAAGAGGATAATAAAACCGAACGGCTAACACACGCTACAAGCAATTTGGGTATTTGGCCTAATTTAAAGTTGGTCTTGTATCAGATAAATTTGTGTTTATCCGAAGATTTGGCTTCCTTAATCCCAAACTGCTTGTAGCGCGAGAACGTCAGGCTGTGAAAAAACCTCTTTTTTCTAATATAATCTTCAAATTTCACGACTCTACAATTCAAATAAGGTCTTTTAAGAAGTCGCCTTTTTTAGGCTGCAAATTT
>NZ_JBLVPT020000008.1:0-136797 GCF_048286795.2 Flavobacterium frigidum | reverse complement strand
CAAATTAAAATGAGGACATATAAAACAAAAAACACTTGCAAAAACGTTTTTGCAAGTGTTTAATTAAATATTTTTATCTAATAATCTGTATCGGTTATTCAGGACAAGACATTGTTTTATTTAGAAGTTTTTTCAGTCATTAGCCTATTTGTTTTTTTATGAATTAGAATTAGCTAGATATAGTCAATTGAATTAATCTTTTTATTGTGTGGAGACTTTATTTGTTTCTATTGGTATTTTTTAGTTTATTTCTGTCGGTTTTGTTTTTTAATCCAAAAGCAGATTTTTTTTAAAACTTAAAAAGTATTTAAATATTTGTTTGTAGACTAATTATAACGTTTTCGTTAATAACATTCATTATTTTCATAATGTGATTCCAAAAGTTAGAATATATTTGTATTTGTAAAATATTTTAAAATCTAGTATATGAGTATTATAATCAAAATTCACGCAAGACAAATTTTTGATTCAAGAGGAAATCCTACTATTGAAGTAGATGTAATTACAGACAACGGAGTTTTAGGAAGAGCTGCAGTGCCTTCGGGCGCATCAACTGGCGAGCATGAAGCTGTAGAGCTTCGTGATGGTGGAAAAGCATATCTCGGAAAAGGAGTTTTGAATGCGGTGAAGAATGTAAATACGATTATCGCTGAGGAACTCGTAGGTGTTTCTGTTTTTGAGCAAAATCAAATAGATCAGATGATGATTGATTTAGATGGTACTCCAAACAAATCCAATCTTGGAGCCAATGCTATTTTAGGTGTTTCTTTGGCTGTAGCCAAAGCTGCCGCAAATGAATTAGGATTGCCTTTGTATCGCTACGTGGGTGGTGTTTCTGCAAATACTTTGCCAGTGCCTATGATGAACATTATCAACGGTGGCTCTCATTCTGATGCGCCAATTGCTTTTCAAGAATTTATGATTTTTCCAGTAAAAGCGACTTCATTTTCTCACGCGATGCAAATGGGTACTGAAATTTTTCATAGCTTGAAAAAAGTTTTGCATGATAGAGGACTTTCAACGGCTGTTGGTGATGAGGGTGGTTTTGCTCCAAACTTAGCTGGAGGAACAGAAGACGCTTTAGACACGATTAAAAAAGCTGTAGAAGCTACAGGATATACTTTTGGGGATGAAATTATGATTGCCTTAGATTGTGCAGCTGCAGAGTTTTACTCAAATGGCAAATATGATTATTCTAAATTTGAAGGAGAAACGGGCAAAGTGAGATCTTCTGCAGAGCAAGTAGATTATTTAGCCGAATTGGCCGCTAAATATCCAATTATTTCTATCGAAGACGGAATGGATGAGAATGATTGGGATGGGTGGAAATTGCTTACGGAAAGAATAGGTGATAAAGTACAATTAGTTGGAGATGATTTGTTTGTTACAAATGTAGAACGCTTGTCAACAGGAATCGATAAAGGAATCGCAAATTCCATACTTATTAAAGTGAATCAAATTGGAACTTTAACAGAAACAATAGCTGCGGTAAACATGGCTAAAAATGCTGGTTATACCTCTGTTATGTCTCATCGTTCTGGTGAAACGGAGGATAATACAATTGCTGATTTAGCGGTTGCACTAAACTGTGGTCAAATAAAAACAGGTTCAGCATCTCGTTCAGATCGTATGGCAAAATACAATCAATTGCTTAGAATTGAGGAAGAATTAGGTAATTCTGCTTATTTTCCTGGTAAGAATGCATTTAAGATAAAATAATTTTAATTATTTCTTGATGAAAGCCATTCACTTCTCGTGAGTGGCTTTTTTTTGTAATATTTAACAGTTTCATCGTTGTATTCTCTTTTTAATTATTGTTTAATTCCTTAGATTTGGGAAATTATTATTTTAAAAGTTTATTTCCAATTATATTATGTCAAAAATAGCAACATTAGAAATTGATGGTCAAAAATTTGAACTTCCTGTTATCGTAGGGAGTGAAAATGAAGTTGCCGTTGATATTAACAAATTACGTGATTTGTCTGGAGTAATCACTCTTGATCCTGGATACAAAAATTCAGGTGCCTGTACTAGCGAAATTACTTTTCTTGACGGTGAACTAGGAATTCTTCGTTACAGAGGATATTCAATAGAAGATTTGGCAGCAAAAGGACATTTTCTAGAAGTATCTTATTTAGTTATTTTTGGTGAGTTGCCAACTGCAGCGGAATTAGAAAATTTTGAAACCAACATCAGAAAATATACTCTAGTCAATGAGGAAATGAAAAGCATCATTGATGGTTTTCCTAAAACAGCACATCCGATGGGTGTTTTGTCTGCATTGACAAGCGCATTAACGGCTTTTAATCCAAAGTCAGTAAATGTAGAGAATGAAAAGGAAATGTATGAGGCAGTTTGTAAAACCATGGGTAAATTCTTGGTTATTGCAACTTGGACCTATAGAAAAAGTATGGGTTATCCTTTGAATTATTATGACAATACCAAAGGATATGTAGAAAACTTTATGCGATTAATGTTTGAATTGCCTACTGGACCCTACACGCCAAATCCTGTGGTTATAGATGCTTTAGATAAATTATTTATTCTTCACGCAGATCATGAACAAAACTGTTCTACCTCTACAGTAAGAATGGTAGGATCCTCACATGCAGGATTATTTGCTTCTATCTCAGCAGGAGTTTCAGCACTTTGGGGACCTTTGCACGGTGGAGCGAACCAAGCAGTACTGGAAATGTTAGAAGAGATTCATAGAACTGGTGGTGATGCAGATAAATATTTGGCCAAAGCCAAAGACAAAAATGATCCATTCCGTTTGATGGGATTCGGTCACAGAGTTTACAAAAATTTCGATCCAAGAGCGAAAATTATCAAAAAAGCAGCTGATGAAGTGTTGTCTACTTTAGGGGTTGATGATCCAATTCTTGCTATTGCAAAAAAATTAGAAGAATCTGCACTTGTTGATGAGTATTTTGTTTCAAGAAAATTATATCCTAACGTAGATTTCTATTCTGGAATTATTTACAGAGCTTTAGGAATTCCTACTGATATGTTTACAGTTATGTTTGCTATTGGGCGTTTACCTGGTTGGATTGCACAATGGAAAGAAATGAGAGAAAACAAAGAACCAATAGGAAGACCAAGACAGATTTATACTGGTCATCCTTTGAGGGATTTTAAAACATCCGACAAAAGATAAATTCACTTTAAAAAGCTTCACTATTTTGTGAAGCTTTTTTTATATTTGTCAAAAGCTATTATACATGTTAGAGTTAAACGTACATAATGAAACATCGCGGCTTCGAGCTGTAGTGCTAGGTTTAGCAAATAATAATGGGCCGACACCGACTGTTGACGAAGCATATGATCCAAAATCATTAGAGCATATTATAGCAGGTACATATCCAACGGAGAAAGATATGATCGATGAAATGGAAGCTTTTAGTGCTGTTTTAAAAAAATATAACGTACAGGTGTATCGACCTGATATGATTGAAAATTATAACCAAATCTTTAGCAGAGACATCGGTTTTGTAATTGATGATATTTTTATAATGTCTAATATTTTGCCCGATCGTGAACGTGAACTCGATGCTATTCAATATCTAATAGAAACAATTAATTCAAAAAAAGTGGTTCGTCCATCAGAGGAGGTTCATATAGAAGGTGGTGATGTGATGTTGTGGAATAATTATATTTTCGTGGGAACTTATAAAGGAAGCGACTATAAAGAATACATTACTGCACGAACCAATTTACAAGGTGTGCAGTACCTCAAGGATTTATTTCCAAATAAAATTGTTAAAGAATTTGACCTCGTAAAGTCAAAAATTGAAGCTAGAGACAACGCCTTGCATTTAGATTGTTGTTTTCAACCTGTAGGAAATGATAAAGGGATTATTTATAAAAATGGTTTTCGGGACGAGGCTGATTATTTATTTCTAGTTGGGCTTTTTGGAAAAGAAAACCTATTTCACCTAACTAGAGATGAAATGTACCATATGAATTCTAATATTTTCTCCATTGATACCCATGTTGTGGTTTCTGAACGAAATTTTACGCGACTCAATAATTGGTTGCGTGACAATGGTTTTGTGGTGGAAGAAATTCCATATGCCGAAATTGCGAAACAAGAAGGATTGCTGCGATGCACTACTTTGCCTTTAATTAGAGAATAATTTTGTAGAGACGCTGTAGAGACGCACTGCAGTTCTTTTCTATAGCGTCTCTACAATAATAAAAAAATAAAATATCATGAAACAAACTACCAATTCTATTTTGATGATTCGCCCAGTTGCGTTTAGAATGAATGAGCAAACTACAGTCAATAATTATTATCAAAAAGTACTAGATGGACTTTTACCAGCAACAGTAAATGCTAAAGCACAACAAGAATTTGATGCTTTTGTAGAAAAATTGACTGCTGTTGGGGTTGATGTCACGGTTGTTGATGACAGCCTTGATATAGATACTCCCGACAGTATTTTTCCGAACAATTGGATTTCATTTCATGAAAATGGCGATGTAGCCTTATACCCAATGTTTGCTGAGAATCGCCGAGCAGAACGTCGTGAAGATATATTAGATCTGCTTGAAGACAAAGGTTTTGTGATAAATAATATCGTTGATTATACAAGTGCTGAGGAAGATGGTTTTTTCTTAGAAGGAACAGGAAGTTTGCTCTTAGACCGAACCAATTCAAAAGCATATTGCGCTCTTTCACCGCGAGCAGACGAAGAATTATTTATTGAATTCTGTGAAGATTTTGATTATGCACCCGTTATTTTTGAAGCGTTTCAAACTGTAGATTCAGAACGAAAATTGATTTATCATACCAACGTCATGATGTGTCTGGGAGAAACTTTTGCCGTAATTTGTTCGGATTGTATCGATGATAAGAAAGAACGCAAAATGGTGCTGGATAACCTAAAAGAAAACGGGAAGGAAGTCATTTTGATTACCGAGTCTCAAATGAATAATTTTGCTGGGAACATGTTGGAACTTCGTGGAGCAAATGACAAACGCTATTTGGTTATGAGTGCTGCGGCACATCAAGTATTAACTCCCAAGCAGATCGAACAGCTTGAAAAACATGCTGAAATTTTAAGTTCTAGTTTAGATATCATTGAAGCCTGTGGCGGAGGAAGTGCCCGATGCATGATGGCTGAAATTTTCTTGCCAAGAAAATAATAAAAAAAGGCGGATAAGAATTAAATTCTTATCCGCCTTTTTTTATTTCTATATCGAGAGATTCCCTTTTATAATATTGATAATTGCACTCACAATATATTGTATTCCTATCGCAATTACAATGAATCCTACAATTCTTGAAATCGCTATAATCCCAGACGCTCCCAGTATTTTAGCGAGATAATGAGCACTTTTTAGAATGATAAAAATGGCAACTGCAATGGCAAGAATCGCAATTGAGGAAATAATAATTTCCATTGTCGTGTTGTGTTCTTGATAAAATGCGATTAGTAATGAGATTGATCCAGGTCCAGCTAGCATGGGTATTGCCAGCGGGGTCAAGGCAATATCATTTCGTTGTTGTGCATCTGTTTCGGCTTTTTTATTGATACCTCGTTTCTTAGTAAATTTCCCTGAAAGTAGTGAAAAACCCGAGCTTACAATAATAATTCCGCCCGCAATACGCAATGCATCAATGCTGATTCCGAAAAAAAGCAAGACGTATTGTCCGATAAAAAAGGACACAATTAGAATTATAAATACATTTATAGCTGTCCATAATGAAATTCTAGAACGCTCTTTTTTGGTGTCATTTTGCGTTAGGCCCACAAAAATAGGCACAGTCCCTATTGGGTTTAAAACAGAGAAAAGAGCGACGAACAGATAAATAAATAGGTCCATATTTGTTATATTAGATTGTAAAAATACTCTTTTTTTGTTTTTTAATGTTAGGCTAATGTTTTTATTACAGCAGCAACTAAACCTTAAAATTACCAATCGAATAAACCTTTTTGATTACTTTTGTCAAATATATTACTTAAAAATGACAAAGAATAAAAAAACACTAGTACTTGGAGCGACAACGAAACCGGAACGCTACGCCTTTAAAGCGGTAAGCATGTTGGTCGATAAAGGACATTCAGTGCTTGCATTGGGACAAAATGCGGGCGAAGTAGCAGGTGTCAAAATCCAGACGAAAGCCATTCCATTAAAAAATATCGATACGGTTACCCTATATTTAAACCCAACACGCCAGCGCGATTATTACAATTATATCGTAGAGGCCAAACCCAAACGTGTAATCTTCAATCCAGGGACTGAAAATCCAGAATTCTATCAATTGCTTAAATTGAATGACATAAAAGTAGAGGTCGCGTGTACATTAGTTTTGTTAACGACCAATCAGTATTAGATTTTTTCGAAGCTATTTCCTGCTATCCATTTCAATCTTTTGATAAAACAGTATTTTTCTATATAAATAAAGGGAGCTTCCGTTGGTCGCTCTTTTTTTATGAGAAAAAACAACTGTTTTATTCAAAAGGATTTCCATTTTTATCAGGGCTAGGGCTCAAGTATGCAACATAATTCGTAGAGAAACAATTCTTTCAGCGCGCTGTTTTGTGAAGTTCGACAGTGAAAATTTCTAAATAAATGTAACAACTTAAAAGTAAGCCTAGATTACAATTGCCAATAGGAATTTTTTAATTACTACCAAATTTCATCGATGAACTCATAATTAAAATCGAGTTACAATTGTGGCTTTTTTACTAATCAGCAGAAGCCCTAGAAATGTGATCAGTCCGTTTATAAGAATCAATTCATTATCGAATACATAACCCCATAATAACGTTTTTGAATTCTCGCTGATCAAGTACGTAATGGCTGGTGATGCTAAACAAACTATAGGGACAAATTTATCTTTCACTGTTTTTGATTGTACTAATAATCCAAAGCAATACAATCCTAAAAGCGGTCCATAGGTATACGAGGCAACTCGAAAAATCATGCCTACCACAGAACTATCGTTGATCGCATTAAATAAAATAATGACCAAAAACATGAGTAACGAAAAAGTGATGTGAACAACATGTCTCGTACGCACCACATTAGGTTTGCTTCGATTTCCTTCTTTGTCCATTCCTAAAAAATCAATACAAAACGAGGTTGTAAGTGCCGTTAAGGCAGAGTCTGTAGTAGCAAAGGTCGCTGCGGTTAAACCCAATAAGAAAATTATAGATGGAATTAGTGCCAAATGGTTAAAAGCTATTTCAGGAAAAAGTAAATCAGTTCTTGGTTTTCCTGTGACTAAATCTGTTGGTACTTCAATTCCGTTTTTAGCAGCGTAAATATAAAGTAAAGCCCCTACGCTAAGAAAGAATATATTAATCACGACAAAAATCCCCGTAAAAGTGAACATGTTTTTTTGGGCTTCGCCAATTGTGGCACAACTTAAATTTTTCTGCATTAAATCCTGATCCAAACCTACCATGGCGATGGTAACGAATATTCCACCCACGATCTGTTTTACAAAATGGAATTTACTGCTGATGAAATCTTCAAAAAAGAAGACTTTAGAGTAGTTGCTGTTTTTCACGGCTTCAAAAGCTTCAATAGCAGAGAAATCTAAACTGTTGCAAATAAATACAATCGTCAAGAAAACCGAAGTAACTAGAAAAAATGTTTGTAAAGTATCGGTGATAATGATCGTTTTTAATCCGCCACGATAGGTATAGGCAAATATCAATGCCAAGGAAATGAGCACCGTCATGGCAAAAGGAATACTATAGAAATCAAAAACATAACGCTGCAAAACAATCACCACTAAATACAGTCGGAAAGCCGATCCTATGGTTCTGCTAATTAAGAAAATAGTGGCGGCAGTTTTATAGGAATACATACCTAGCCGTTGCTCGATATATCCGTAAATCGAAGTCAAATTCATACGGTAATACAAGGGTAGTAGTACTTTTGCAATGATAATAAAGCCAATGGCATTGCCTAAAACAAATTGAAAATATTTAAATTGTTCTCCATTTGGAGCACCAACTTCCCCCGGAACAGAGATAAAAGTCACTCCCGAAAGTGCTGTTCCAATCATCCCAAAAGCGACTAAGTACCATTTAGAGTTCTTATTGGCTTTAAAAAACGCTTCATTTCCGTTATCTTTTTTGCTTACGGTGTAGGAGATGAAGAATAAAATTCCAAAATAAACGATTATGAGAGTTAAAATGGTGCTAGGAGTCATTGCAGTTTTTATTTGAAGCCAAAATACGATTTTTTGGTTAATTCGTTTATTGGTTATTTCGTTTGTTTAAAATAGTATCAATTTACAGCTTCTATTAAACAAATAACCAATGGAACAAATCAACTAATTAACTACTTTTGTCGTTATGGAATTCTCTTCAAAACTCATAGAAAAAGCAGTCAATGAAATGTCTCAGTTGCCAGGAATTGGTAAGAGAACAGCACTGCGATTGGTATTGCATTTATTAAAACAACCCAAGGAACAAACCGGTTTTTTATCGCAAGCCTTAGTTGCGATGCGGGAAGATATTAAGTATTGCAACAGCTGTCATAACATCTCAGATAGTGAGCGGTGTGAGATTTGTGCTAATCAAAGCAGGAACCACCAAATTATCTGTATTGTAGAAGATATTCGGGATGTGATGGCCATCGAAAACACCGGACAGTTTAGAGGGATTTATCATGTTTTAGGTGGCAAAATATCTCCAATTGACGGAGTGGGTCCTAGTCAGTTGAACATCACTACGCTTGTTGAAAAAGTAAAATCAGGTAGTGTGATTGAAGTGATTTTTGCTCTGAGCTCCACGATGGAGGGTGATACCACAAATTTTTATATTTACAAACAAATTGGGGATAGTGACATAATCATGTCTACAATAGCTAGAGGAATTTCAGTGGGAGACGAACTGGAATATGCTGATGAAGTTACCTTAGGGAGAAGTATTTTGCAAAGAGTACCTTTCGAAAAATCGTTCAAAAATAATTAATCCAGATAATGAGCAGCGAAGCTTTTTAAATACTAAATGAAAAGCTATATTTGTTTTTAAAATAGTAAAAAATGAGCAAATCCGTACTCTATTTGTTGTTAGTTAGTCTGTTGTTTACTTCTTGTATTCCAACTCAGGATTTAATTTACCTTCAAAATAAGAACAATTCCGAGGTTGCGAATACCATTTCGGCTGTAGAGTCAAAGCCCTACAGATTGCAAACCAATGACATTATAAGCATCACTATCAAAGCTATAGATCCTAAATTAGTAGCGATGTTTAATCCTAGTAACGAGGCAAATATACAGGGTAAATCAGAATCAGGACTTTATTTTGATGGTTTTACGGTTGATGATCATGGTGCCATTAGAATTCCTATATTGGGAGAGCTAAATGTTATTGGTTACACCTTAGAAGAGATTCGAGTACGAATTGAAAAGCAACTCCTAGCGGAATATTTTAACAAAGAGGCTAATATTTTTGTTACCGTTAAATTGGGTGGTCTTAGATTTACCATCAACGGAGAAATAGGAAGTCCGGGTACTAAAACGCTATTTCAAGAGCAAGTCACTATCATGGAAGCTATTGCAAATGCTGGCGACATCACGATTACTGGTGATCGAAAAGCCGTAACCGTGATGCGAAAAACACCTACCGGAGTTGTTATGCAAGATATAGACCTTACAGATATCAATGCAATGAAATCCCCTTTTTATTATTTGCAGCCCAATGATTATATTTACATAAAACCACTCAAGCAAAAATCTTGGGGGACTGGAAAGACCGGAATAGAATCTCTAGGAACTATTATTACCGTGTTGTCTTTGGCAACAACTACTTTTTTGCTTTTAAAAAATTAAAACAGCGCCTTAAATATGTTAGATTTAAAAGATTTTTCGATTTTTGAAAACCAAGTCAGTTTTGACTTTAAGGGGTTTTTAATAAAAATCGGGAGTTATTGGAAGTGGTTTTTGATAAGTCTACTTATTACTTTTGCCATTGCGTATCAGGTGAATGTTCGTAAAGAAAAAATATACGGCATGGATACGCTTATTTCTGTTAAAGAAGAGAGCAATCCTTTGTTTACATCCAATACCAGTTTGGTCTTTAATTGGGGTGGGACTTCAGATCAAGTTCAGACCATTACCACTACTTTGCAGTCCAGATCTCATAATGAACTGGTGGTTGATAAATTGCAATTCTACATTAATTATCTGGTACAAGGAGAATACAATTTAATAGATGGATATGGATCGGTTCCCTTTCATGTAACCATAGATAAATTAAAAGGACAAGTGTCAGGCACTTTAATTGGGATTAAATTTATTACTGAAAACACGTATGAAATTACCATTCCATTTCAGAGTCAGAGTGCTTCTTTAATTACGTATGCTGATCATTCATACAGTACTACAGCAGTAGCGGCAGAAGATTTTGTTCAACGATATAAAGTAGGCGAAAAAGTGTCGTTGCCTTTTTTGAATTGGACGTTAGAAATAAATGAAAATCCTGGTTTTTATAAAGGAAATGAATATTTCGTCGAGTTTAATGATTTTGACGCAACCGTTGGAGCCTATAGAGGGATCAATGTAAAATCAGATGACAAAGGCAGTTCGATAATCACTTTAGCAATGCAAGGCCCAAATAAAGCCAGAATGGTCGAATATTTGAATGCCACCGTCAAGATGCTTATAAAAAGGCAGTTGGATGGAAAGAACCAATTTGCTACCAATACGATAGCTTTTATTGATAGCACGTTAGTAGCCATGGAGTCGCAGCTTAAGGAAACGGGAAACGAATTAAAATCCTTTAGAAAAGGTAAAAATATATACGACATAGAGGAAGGTGGTTCTAAATTTTCTGAAAAGATTTTGGGCTTTGATGTGCAGAAAGATGAGATAAATCGTAAAATAGCCTATTACAATTCGTTGAAAGCATACTTAAAAAGTAGCGTAAACTATGCTAAACTTCCTGCGCCAACTGTGGCAGGGATTGACGATCCCAATATTGTTGTGAATGTGTCTAAGTTAATCGCTTTATCTACGCAACGTTCTGAAATGGCTTACGCTGTAAAAAGCGACAAAATATTCAAGGATTTTGATAATCAAATGGAGGCCATTAAAAATGTTTTGTTAGAAAATATTGCTTCGGCCAAATCGGCTTTACAATATGATTTAGCTATGATAAGCAGTAAAATAAATGAAACTGAAAGCACGATAAAACAACTTCCCGAGGATCAGCAAGAACTTATTAAAATCAAACGAAAATATGATTTAAGTGATAATATTTACAGTACGTTTCTTCAAAAAAGAAGCGAAGCAGATATTGTAAAAGCGGCCAACTTATCGGATGTACATTTTATAGATCCTGCAAAGGATGTAGGAGGCGGACTTATCGGGCCTAAAACTTCTGTTAATTATATCTTGGCTTTATTTCTGGGAATACTGATCCCATTACTTTTTGTATTTACTATTTTCTTTATCAATAACGCTGTTCAAAATGCAGAGGATGTCAGTAAAATGACAAAGCTTCCCTTGATAGGAATTGTTGGTTTAAATAAGGAAAGCTCCGACTTAGCTGTTTTTGACAGACCAAAATCGGCGTTATCAGAATCTTTTAGAGCCATTCGATCTTCGCTACAATTTTTATACAAGCAACAAAATTTAGACGGTGCAAAAACGCTAATGATCACCTCTTCAGTAAGTGGTGAGGGAAAAACATTTTGCGCTATAAACATCGCTACCGTTTTTGCCTTGAGCGAGAAAAAGACGGTTGTATTAGGATTAGATCTAAGAAAACCAAAGCTATTTGCCGAATTTAATTTGTCTAACGAAGTGGGGATAGTCAATTATTTAATCAAACAAAAAACGATCGAGGAAATAACAAACCATACGCACATACCGTTTCTGGACGTTATATTGTCGGGGCCAATTCCACCAAATCCCTCAGAGATGATCCTGAGCGAAGGTATGGGCGAATTGATAGAAGAGCTGAAGAAAAAATACGATTATATTATTCTAGACACACCACCGGTAGGTTTGGTGTCTGACGCTTTAGAGTTGGTTCAATATTGTGATGTAACCTTATATATCATAAGGCAGAATTTTACTAAAAAAGACATGATAACTTTATTAAACAATAGAGTAAAAAGAGGTGAATTGCAAAATGCCAGTATTATTTTGAATGGTTTAGAAAACAAAGCAAAATATGGTACAGGATACGGCTATGGGTACGGCTATGGAAACTATGCAAATGGATATTATGAAGAAGAGAGAACCAAAAAGTGGTATCAAAAAATTGGAGAGAAAATCCTAAAGAAACAAATAAAGTAATTTTTTTATAACAAAAGTACATGCAAGAAGCAACCAAAAGTACGGTTTTGATAACAGGAGGCGCAGGATTTATAGGTTCTAATCTGTGCGAGTATTTTTTGTCCCAAAGCTATAAAGTGATTTGTTTTGATAATTTTGCAACAGGTCACAGGCATAATTTAAAAGACTTTATCAATCATCCTAATTTCAATTTGATTGAAGGAGATATACGCAATGCTAGCGAATGCAATAAAGCAGTGCAGGGAGTAGATTATGTCTTGCACCAAGCCGCCTTAGGTTCTGTACCCAGATCGATTAATGATCCGGTTACCACCAATGATGTTAATATTGCTGGTTTTTTGAATATGTTAGTAGCCTCTAGGGATGCCAAAGTAAAACGGTTTGTGTACGCGGCAAGTTCGTCGACTTACGGTGACTCTGAAGCGTTACCAAAGGTGGAAGACGTGATTGGAAAGCCCCTTTCGCCTTATGCCATTACGAAATATGTGAATGAATTGTATGCGGATATATTTAGTAGAACCTATGGTTTAGAAACGATTGGGTTGCGTTATTTTAATGTTTTTGGTCGAAAACAAGATCCAAATGGTGCCTATGCTGCGGTTATTCCTAAATTTGTAATGCAGTTGATGCAGTTAGAAAGTCCAAAAATAAATGGTGATGGAAATTATTCCCGTGATTTTACCTATATCGATAATGTGATCCAGATGAATGCTTTGGCCATGCTAACCCAAAATCCACAAGCCATTAATACGGTTTACAATACTGCGTATGGAGATCGGAATACATTGAACAATCTAGTAGGGTATTTGAAAGAGTATCTTGCGGCATACGATGAAAGAATTGGAAGTGTTCCGATTGTTTATGGACCCAATAGAGCGGGCGATATTCCACACTCTTTGGCAAGTATAGATAAAGCAAAAATGCTGTTGGACTATGATCCAAAATATTCGATGCAGGAAGGATTAAAGGAAGCGGTAGAGTGGTATTGGAATAATTTGAAGTGAGGAGTGAGAAGTGAGAAGTGAATAGTGAGGAGTGGATAGTGGGGAATGAATAGTGAGAAGTGAGGAGTGTGATTAATGGGTAGTAAATGAAAATTAGAATAGTAGTATAAAATAGAAAATTTAGAAATGAAAATTACAAAAATATGTTGCATTGGAGCGGGATATGTTGGCGGTCCAACCATGGCAGTAATAGCGCAAAAATGCCCTAATATACAAGTCACAGTAGTCGATTTAAATGAAGAGCGAATAGCTGCTTGGAATGATGAAGATGTAAATAATATACCTATTTATGAACCGGGTTTGAGTGCAATTGTTTCCGAAGCGAGAGGAAGAAATTTGTTTTTTTCTACCCAAGTGGAAAAAGCAATAGAAGAAGCGCAAGTGATTTTCATTTCAGTGAATACCCCAACCAAAACCTATGGAAAAGGAAAAGGAATGGCAGCTGACTTGAAATATATTGAATTGTGTGCCAGACAAATTGCAAAGGTTGCCAAAGACAACAAAATAGTAGTCGAAAAATCGACGCTTCCTGTGCGTACCGCTGAGGCTATCAAAAGCATTCTAGATAATACGGGCAATGGCGTACAATTCCAAATTTTGTCAAATCCAGAGTTTTTAGCCGAGGGAACTGCTGTGGATGATTTATTACATCCAGACCGAATATTAATTGGAGGAGATTCCTCTGATGACGGACAAAAAGCGATACAAGCGTTGGTTGATGTTTACGCAAATTGGGTTCCTGTTGATAAAATATTAACGACTAATGTTTGGTCTTCAGAATTGTCTAAGCTGACCGCAAATGCCTTCCTAGCACAACGAATTTCATCTATAAATGCAATGTCTGAACTGTGCGAAAAAACAGGAGCAAATGTAAATGAAGTTGCAAAAGCAATAGGAATGGATAGCCGAATTGGATCTAAATTCTTGAAAGCTTCGGTAGGTTTTGGTGGTTCATGTTTTCAAAAAGATATTCTGAATTTAGTCTACATTGCAAAATCATACGGATTGCATCAAGTAGCAGATTATTGGGAACAAGTGATTATTATGAACGATCATCAAAAAAGACGTTTTTCCAACCGCATTGTCCAAACACTATACAATACGGTGTCCGACAAAAAAATAACTTTTTTAGGATGGGCTTTTAAAAAAGATACTAATGATACCAGAGAATCAGCAGCTATTTATATTGCTGATGATTTAATAAATGAACATGCTCAAATTGCAGTTTATGATCCTAAAGTATCCCTTAAAAAGATTCAGGATGATTTAAATTATCTCAATTCTAGAACTAGTACAGACAATGCTAGTAGCGTATTTTCCTTTGAAAACCCCTACGAAGCCTGTCAAAATGCGCATGCCATCGCCGTGCTCACTGAATGGGATGAGTTTGCAACCTATGATTGGCAGAAAATATACGATTCGATGCAAAAACCAGCTTTTATTTTTGATGGGAGAAATTTGTTGAATGGTCCAGAATTACAAGAAATTGGCTTTGTTTATCAGGCTATTGGTTCTTAGATCCTCACCCCAGCCCTCTCCGAAGGAGAGAGAGGTTAAGCGAAAAAAGGAGTTTGTTTATTAAATAGATTTGTACACGTTTGATAGCTAATAAAAGTAGTTTCAGGTAGCGATTCTCGATACATTTTTATAAAAATGCTTTCGCTATTTTATAAAACACTTCTCGAAGTGCTCGGTCAATGTCATTAAGTTAAGTGTTTATTTGTCATTCCGACGAAGGAGGAATCTCTGTTTGTTGCGCACGTTTGTTGCGATTTCTCCTTCGTCGGAATGACACAATCGTAGGGATTATTCCTTAACTTAATGCATTGTGCGTTAGGCATCTATCGGGATAAGAAAGTATAATCGAAGATTAATTAATACCCAAAAAATAATAGTAAAAAAAGGAACATGTTATTGTTATGCCAACGTATTTTACTTTTTATTACCACGCATTCCCGTATTATTTTTTTTAATCATGACAAATTGAAGATGTAGCGAGCACCACTTAAATAAAAGTAATTGCCCTAAAAAAGTAAAACCGTACTGGAATATTAAAAGCGCAATCGCTATCGAAAGTAGTTTAAATAGTACTGTGATACTTTGCGGTTAAAACGGATTTAAGCGAGTCAAGTAGTTGCGCTAACAAATAATTTAGTGCCGATTTGTGTAATTCGTGGCTAAAAATAGTTAGCGAACAATAAATAGATAGTTATATAAAATAACGGAATAACAAGAAGGTGTTATTTCAATACAAAGAAAATGATGAATTGGTATGTAGTATATACAAAGCCCAAATGGGAGAAAAAAGTTGCAGAACAATTAAAAAATAAAGGGATCGCTTGCTATTGCCCTTTGGTTACGCAGGTTCGGCAATGGTCTGATCGAAAGAAAAAGGTAGAAGTGCCGCTATTTAATTCGTATGTTTTTGTCCAATTGCCCGAAGCACAACGGAATATGGTTTTTCAATCGGTTGGAGTGGTGCGTTATTTGTTTTGGTTGGGTAAGCCTGCCATTGTTCGTGACGAAGAAATTGACACCATACAAAAATGGTTGGATCCAGCTCAGGCCAATGATGTAAGCCTACACTCTTTTCAAGTAGGGGATGCTATACAGTTAGAATCTGGCCCTTTTTCAAGTCAAAAAGCAATTGTTCAAGAAGTAACCAATACGCATTATTTGCTAGTTTTGGAGTCTTTGGGATGTGTTTTAAAAATGAAGATCAAGTAGTTTACTAAAATAATACCTGTTTTGGTATGCTATAGTAGTACCCATCTCGACTGCGCTCGATGTGACAAAAAATAAGATTACTATTGTTGAAGGATTAAAACATCTCGACTGCGTTCGTTGTGACAAAAAATTAGAGTACTATTGATTAATGATCAAAGCATCTCGACTGCGCTCGATGAGACAAAATCAGTTTACGGGTGTGGTAAACTCAAATAATGCGGCAACCGTTTTCAATTGCTACAATCCAATTTTTTTTATCACTAATTTAGGTGATATTTAAATGTAAATAAAAGCAGTCTACAGTATCTTTCTTTTTGAATTTCAATAGTTTGTAATATATACACTGTTTGAGAAAAAATCGCTTGATGATCAACTGTGAATTATACAACAAAAAATGGCATATTGTTCCTATCTTTGCGCACTTATAATTTTCTGTACGCTACTTTTTATGTGGGTATGGAGTGCGAAGCAGTAGGGTAAAGTGAATAAACGCTACTTTTAATTATTCAAAATGGATTCAAATATAAAAATAGCGGTAATAGGTTTGGGTTATGTTGGTTTGCCATTAGCACGATTATTCGCTACAAAATACGCTGTGGTTGGGTATGACATTAACCACGCTAGAGTTGCTGCGCTGCAGTCTGGTTCAGATAGTACGTTTGAAGTAGATGAGTTCACACTGCAGAACGTTTTAGTTTCTGCCCCAACTGATGCACCAGGTTTGTATTGTACCACAGACGTAAATGCTATTGCAGCATGTACCTATTATATTGTAACCGTTCCTACTCCAGTTGATAAAAACAACCGTCCTAATTTAACGCCTTTATACAAATCAAGTGAAACCGTTGGTAGTGTATTAAAGAAAGGGGATATTGTTATTTATGAATCTACTGTATATCCCGGCGTTACTGAAGAAGAATGTGTGCCTGTTTTAGAACGGGTTTCAGGACTGAAATTCAATGTTGATTTTTTTGCAGGTTATTCTCCTGAACGCATTAATCCAGGCGACAAAGAACATACGGTTGAAAAAATTTTAAAAATCACGTCTGGTTCTACACCAGAATCAGGACGCCAAGTTGATGCATTATATCAATCGGTTATTACTGCGGGAACGCATTTGGCACCATCCATAAAAGTGGCTGAAGCGGCCAAAGTAATCGAGAATTCTCAGCGTGATATTAATATTGCTTTCGTAAACGAGTTGGCTAAAATATTCAATTTGATGCAGATTGATACGCAAGCCGTTTTAGCAGCAGCTCGAACCAAATGGAATTTTTTACCCTTTAAACCGGGTTTGGTAGGAGGGCATTGTATCGGAGTTGATCCGTATTATCTTGCACAACGTGCGCAAGAATTCGGATACCATCCTGAGATTATATTAGCAGGAAGGCGATTGAATGATAGTATGGGCGAATACGTGGCCTCTCAAGTAGTTAAACTGATGATCAAAAAAGGAATTTCGGTAAATGGCGCTACTGTTTTGATGCTTGGAATTACCTTTAAGGAAAACTGTCCCGATGTTCGCAATACAAAAATAGTGGATGTAATTGCTGCCTTATCCGATTATGGTATTGCAGTAACTACTTATGATCCTATTGCTAATCCCTTGGAAGTAAAAAAAGAATACAACTTAGTCACCAAAAACGAATTGCCCAAACAGCAATTTGATGCTGTCATACTTGGAGTTGCGCACGATCAGTTTTTAGGATTGGATTATTCGCTTATGCAAAAACCAACGAGTTTGTTGTATGATGTAAAAGGAGTGTTAGGCACTGTAGCAGATGGTAGGCTGTAGTTATTGTAAAACAAAATCATAGTTTAATAAATACATTTTTATGGAAAAGCATTTAATAAAACATGTTATACTCACAGGAGGTGTTGGTAGTAGGTTATGGCCACTTTCTCGTAAAAGTCAACCAAAGCAATACCTTGCTATTTTTGATGGAAAGTCTTTGTTTGAAATGACGGTAGACCGCAATCGCGCTATTGCCGATACTATATTGGTTGTCGGGAATATCGACAATTGCCATTTGAGTAAACAAGTATTAGAAAAATCAAATACAGATTATATCGATATTATTGAGTCTACGCCAAGAAACACCGCTGCGGCTATTGCTTTTGCAGCTTTTGCATCAGGGCCAGATGATATTTTAATTGTTACACCATCAGATCATATTATTGGAGCGATGGAGTTGTATGAAGAATCCATTCAAGAAGCTATTGCAAAAGCAGCTAATGGGTTTATCGTAACCTTTGGAATCATCCCTACTAAACCAGAAACAGGCTATGGGTATATCGAACGCAAAGGGGATGACGTGGTTTCCTTTCGAGAAAAACCAAATCAAGTAATGGCTAGAGAGTTTATAGCTACAGGGAATTTTCTATGGAACAGCGGTATGTTCTGCTTTAAAGCGACTGTTTTTTTAGAGGAATTAAAGCTGTATGCTCCTGAAGTATATGAAACTTCAAAATTAGCTTGGGAAAACAACCAAGCGGGAAATTTAGATCTAGATCTCTCTCTGGCTATTCCTTCTATTAGTATTGATTATGCGGTGATGGAACGCAGTAAAAAAATAAAAGTAGTGTCGTCTCACTTTGAATGGTCCGATTTAGGATCCTTTGAATCCGTGTATGATTATTTGATCAGCATAGGTCATCCGGTAGACGAAAACGGGAATATGGTCATTGGAACTACTAATTACACGGCTTTTGTTGGGGTCAAGGATACCATTTTTGTGCATACCGATACCGCTAATTTAATTTTGAAAAAAGAATTCTCTCAGGATGTCAAGAGTGTGTATAATGCACTGGAGCGCGATAAGTCAGATTTGTTGAATTGAAACTAGTGCGTTTTGTCCTTCGGGAAGCATAAGATAATATTGGGTTCCGGTTTTTAGTTGTAGATGTCTTAAAGTAAGAAGGCAAGATTTCAAAATTGAAATTATGTAATGTACCTTAAACGACAATTAAAAAAAGTCAGAAAAACAGTACTATAAAATTTTAATTTGCTATCAAATTACGTTTTGTATAATAGGTTAATTTTAAATATTTTATAAGATTGAAATTAAATATACTTGGTTTAATTTTTTTTTAATGAATATTGGATTAAATCTTTTGACATAAATTTGCAGTCCAAAAGAAAATTTAATCAGGCCTATGGCACTCGACAGAGCGGATCCATTGGGCATTGTTGCTGATTTCATTACAGAATAGAAATACGTTGCTCTAGTATAGGACTAACAGCTTGTAGATTTAAAGAATTTAAATTTTAGAATAGATATGAAAAAAATAATTACAGTCACTTTATTGTTTATAGCACTTTTTCAGTCTTCTACTTTGTTGGCGCAGGACTTGCTAAAAAGTAATGATTTGAGTACGTTGAAAGTGGATAATTTGACAGATAGCGATATCGTAAAAATTAAAGCACAGCTGCAGACCAATAATATGACAATTGAACAAGCAGAGCCTATGGCTTTGGCCAAAGGAATGTCTGCAATAGAGTTTGCGAAATTAAAAACCAGATTGGGAGTACAGACCGCAAATGCAGAGAAAGCAAAAGGTGGCAATGCATCAGAGGAGGAATTAACTAGAAAACAAGATAAAATAGTCAATACCAAAGTAAAAGACACACTAAATGCCTTAATTTTTGGTTCAGAACTTTTTGATAATCCAACATTGAATTTTGAGCCTAATTTGAAATTGGCCACTCCAGTGAATTATATCCTCGGACCAGGAGACGAATTACAAGTTAGTTTGTATGGAGTTCAAGAATTTAGTGCCTCTGTTCCAGTAACCATAGAAGGCAAAGTAAACATCCAGTACGTAGGCCAAATTCCGGTTTCTGGGATGAGTATTGAAGCAGCGACTCAAAAGTTACGCAATGCTATGGCTGGCGTTTACAGCACGATTCGTTCCGGACAATCGCAAGTTGGAATCAGTTTGAGCCGTATTAGAACCATTCGGGTAACCATCATAGGCAGCAAACAGCCTGGAAATTATTCAATATCCTCTTTGGCTACTGTTTATAATGCTTTGTTTTTAGGAGGAGGTCCCGGTAAAAATGGCAGTTATAGGAACATTGAGTTGTTGCGCGACAATAGGGTATATAAAAATATTGATATTTATCGTTTTTTGGTTAACGGTGACCAATCCGATAATGTTGGTTTAAAGGACAATGACGTTATTCGGATTCCGGCGTACACTCAAAGGGTAACAGTAGAGGGACAGGTCAAGCGTCCTGGAATTTTTGAAATGAAGAAAGGAGAGACTTTTAGTACTTTAATGTCTTTCGCGTCCGGCTTTAATGAATTTGCTTACACAGCCTCTGTAAATGTGTTGCAAAAAACGAATAAGGAATTCAAGGTAACAGATATTAAAGAGGTTGAATTTAATACCTATAAACCGCTGTCAGGCGATGTGTTTCGGGTTTCTAAAATTTTAAACCGTTTTGAAAATCGCATTAGCATTGCAGGCGCCGTTTTTAGACCGGATACGTATTCCTTTTATGAGGGCATGCGCATTTCTGATCTAATTAGAAAAGCCGATGGATTAAAAGAAGATGCATACAGTAAAAGAGCTCGAATTATTAGACTCAAGTCTGATTTGACTACTGAGATTGTTATGGTTAATTTAGAGCAAGCGTTACGAGGTGATGAAGCCGCTAATGTGGCTTTAAAAAAAGAAGATCTAGTTACCGTTTATTCCATATTGGATTTTGTTGAGGAATATAAAATCACTATCGATGGCGAAATCAGACAGCCAGGAGTGTATGACTATAATGAGGGTTTAACTTTAAACGATTTGTTAGTACAAGCCGGCGGTTTAACAGGTTCTGCATCGAAGAGAGTAGAGATTGCAAGGATGATCGTTTCTGAAAAAAATGATGATGCCAATCCAAATAAGGCAGAATTGTTCAACATCGAGATTGCTCCCGACAACAACGAGCAAGCCAAAAATTTTGAACTGCGCCCATTTGATGTCATTAACATTCGTAAGATGGCGGTCTATGAAAAACCGGAGATGGTAACTATCACTGGTGCGGTGGAGTACGCAGGTAAGTACGTTTTGGCCAACAAAAAAGAAAGGGTTTTTGATGTAGTAATGAGAGCAGGTGGATTAACGTCAGTAGCCAATGTGAATGGTGTTAAAATCAAAAGACCCATTCAAGCCAAGCAAATTGAGGAAGTAGAGAGTATTAATCTCAATTTAGGAACTAAAGACAGCATTCAAAATAAATTAGAGAAGAAACTCAAAGAAGATTTAAAATATGCTACAATCCCAGTAAATTGGGATGCGATTTTAAAAAATCAGCAAAGTAGCACCAACATTATTTTGTTTCCTGGAGACGCTATTGAAGTGGCAACTTTTAACGAAGGAGTAAAGGTTACGGGTAACGTATTGTTAACTTCAGAAATTCCGTACAACAAAGGAAGAGGATTTGAATACTATCTCGATGCTGTGGGAGGCGTTGATAACAAAGGCTGGAAGAGAAAGTCATACATCATTTACCCAAACGGACAAGCTTCAGTTACACGTCAGTTCTTATTCATAAGAAACCATCCTAAAGTAATACCCGGATCTCAAATTATTGTTCCTGAAAAACCAGAGAGAAAAAAGATGAGTACAGGAGAATTTGTAAGTATAGCAGGAGTTTTAGCGAGTTTGGCAGGAGTCATTATTGCTATATTGAGGTAGTGGTCAGTATTCAGTGATCAGTGTTCAGGTTGCAGTGATCAGTGATCAGGTTACAGTGTTCAGTGTTCAGGTTGCAGTCTCAGATAACAGGAGCCCATTTAAAATAAATATTTCAATACAATTAAACAAAATACAAGCGTAAAATCTTGAAACAATGAATAAAGAAATACCTAACGATGAAATATCGTTAAAAGAATTAATAGAAAAAGGAAGGGAATGGTTTTCTTATTTGCTGTCGCAATGGAAGATTATTGTTTTGGCGGGGATTGTAGGCGCGGGGTTGGGTCTTGCCTATTCTTTCACTAAAAAACCAGTGTACACGGCCAGTTTGTCTTTTGCTTTAGAAGATGAAAAAGGTGGCGGCGGTTTGGGGAGTGCCCTTGGTTTGGCCAGTTCGCTAGGTTTAGATCTTGGCGGCGGCGGCGGGAGCATTTTTACCGGCTCTAATTTAACAGAGTTGTTTAAGTCCCGTGCTATGGTGGAACAAACGTTGTTGAGTGCCGTTGTGGTTGACGGAAAGTCTATATCCTTGGCGGAGATGTATATTCAGAATAATGGGTGGAGAGATAAATGGAAAGGGAAACAGCAGTACGAAAAGATCCAATTTTTGCCAGTTACTAAGAGAAAGTATTTTACCCGAGTGCATGATAGTATTTTAGGGGTTATGTATCAAGATTTGTCTAAAACGGGACTAGTTGTGGGGCAAAAAGATAAAAAAATTGCGATAATTACTATTGATGTTAGTTCTACAAATGAAATGTTCTCTAAATATTTTACGGAAGCTTTGGTAAAAGAAGTGTCGGATTTTTATGTGACGACCAAGAGCAAGAAGGCAAGACTAAATATGGATATATTGGAACGGCAAACAGATTCTATTCGTCGTGAGTTAAACGGTGCCATTACCGGTGTGGCTGTTGCCAATGACAATACTTTTGGCTTGAATCCCGCGATGAACGTACGTCGAGCGCCATCTGCCCGCAGACAGGTCGATGTGCAGGCGAATACGGCGATATTAACCGAGCTGGTCAAACAGACCGAATTAGCAAAAGTAACGTTGCGCAAAGAAACACCATTAATACAAGTTATCGACCAACCCATTTTGCCTTTGAAGAAAGAGAAATTTGGGAAAGCCAAAGGGATCGTTATGGGAGGTTTTTTAGCGGGTTTTTTGACTGTTATATTTCTTTTAGTTAGACGTATTTTGAAACAATTAGTGTAAATATGGACAGTAATACAATACAAGTTGGAATAACTTTTAGTGCTTTTGATTTGTTTCATGCCGGTCATGTGAAAATGCTAGAAGAAGCGAAACGACAATGTGATTATTTGATTGTTGGTTTGCAAACTGATCCTACGCTGGATCGACCGGGTAAAAACCAACCCGCACAAATAGTGGTAGAACGATACATCCAATTGAAAGGTTGTAAGTTTGTGGATGAGATTGTGCCTTATGCTACCGAACAGGATTTAGAAGATATTTTACGTTCGTTTAAAATTGATGTGCGTATTGTAGGAGATGAATACAAAGAGAAAGATTTTACGGGGCGACTGTATTGTGAAGCCAAAGGAATTGAATTGTATTTTAATACACGTGACCATAGGTTTTCGAGTTCAGGGTTGAGGAAAGAGGTTCATGAGAAAGAATTGAAAAAAAAATGATGTTATTAGTTACTAGAATTTTGAGAAAATGAAAATACTTATTACAGGAGGCGCAGGATTTATTGGCTCCAATTTATCAGAATACTTTTTGAATAAAGGATATCAAGTGGTTTGCTTGGATAATTTTGCTACTGGACATAGACATAATATTTTCGCATTTATTGAAAACCCTGGTTATACTTTGATAGAAGGGGATATTCGTAATTTATCAGATTGTCAGAAGGCTGTAGAAGGGGTTGATTATGTTTTGCATCAAGCCGCATTAGGTTCTGTACCGCGTTCTATCAATGATTCCATTACAACCAATGATGTCAATGTCTCGGGTTTTTTAAATATGCTCAGTGCTTCGCGCGATGCCAAGGTTAAGCGGTTTGTATATGCGGCAAGTTCCTCCGCTTATGGAGATTCACAAGGTTTACCTAAAGTAGAGGATGTAATAGGGAAACCACTTTCGCCTTATGCCATAACCAAATATGTGAACGAATTGTATGCTGAAATTTTCAGCAAAACTTATGGTTTGGAAACTATTGGATTACGTTATTTTAATGTATTTGGGAGGAAACAGGATCCTACTGGAGCTTATGCCGCTGTAATACCAAAGTTTGTTATGCAATTTATGAAGTATGAAACTCCTGTGATTAATGGAGATGGTAATTATTCCAGGGATTTTACCTATGTCGACAATGTAATTCAAATGAATGAATTAGCTATGACTGCTCAAAATCCAGAGGCAATAAATACGGTTTATAATACCGCATATGGAGACAGAACTACTTTGACACAATTAGTAAGTTTGTTGAAAGAATACTTATCTGTTTTTGATGCTAAAATAGGTAATGTTGAAGTAATACATGGTCCTAATAGAGCTGGTGATATTCCTCATTCTTTAGCTAGTACTGCTAAGGCAGAAAATTTACTGGGTTACAAACCACAGTTTTCTATTCAAAATGGCTTAAAAGAAGCTGTAGATTGGTATTATAATAATTTAAAATAAAAAAGGTAAGAATCAATCTATTAAATAGTTGGTTTTAATATTAAAAATTTGGTTTAGCATGAAAAAAATTGCCATTATTGGATTGGGTTACGTTGGGCTTCCTTTGGCCAGATTATTCGCTACTAAATATCCAACTGTTGGATTTGATATAAATAAAGCTAGAATTTCTGCCTTAAATATGGGTCATGATAGTACTCTTGAAGTGGAAGACGTCGTTTTACAAGCAGTTTTAGTAAATCAACTTTCTGATGAAAATGGGCTTTATTGTACCCATAATTTGGAAGTCCTAAAAGGATGTAACGTTTTTATAATTACTGTACCAACACCAGTTGATAGAAATAATCGTCCCGATTTAACGCCTTTATATAAAGCAAGTGAAACTGTAGGTTCCGTTTTAAAGAAGGGTGATATTGTTATTTATGAATCAACTGTATATCCAGGTGTAACAGAGGAAGAATGTGTGCCTGTTCTTGAAAGAGTTTCAGGATTGAAATTTAACGTTGACTTCTTTGCAGGCTATTCACCAGAAAGGATAAATCCGGGAGACAA
The DNA here is from genome assembly GCF_048286795.2 of Flavobacterium frigidum. NCBI lineage: Bacteria > Pseudomonadati > Bacteroidota > Flavobacteriia > Flavobacteriales > Flavobacteriaceae > Flavobacterium > Flavobacterium frigidum. The sequence continues at coordinate 111,899 of NZ_JBLVPT020000008.1, read as the reverse complement.
AGAACACACAGTAGAAAAAATCTTAAAAGTTACTGCAGGTTCTACTCCAGAAATAGGAGTAGTTGTTGATGAATTGTACAAAAGTGTAATTACTGCTGGAACTCACTTAGCTCCAAGTATTAAAGTTGCTGAAGCTGCCAAAGTAATTGAAAATTCGCAACGGGATATCAATATCGCTTTTGTAAATGAGTTGGCTAAAATATTTAATTTAATGGATATAGATACCCATGCTGTATTAGAGGCAGCGGGTACGAAATGGAATTTTCTACCATTCAAGCCAGGATTGGTTGGAGGTCATTGTATAGGCGTTGATCCTTATTACTTGGCGCAGCGTGCTCAAGAATTTGGCTATCATCCAGAAATCATTTTAGCAGGTAGAAGGTTAAATGATAGTATGGGCGAATATGTAGCCTCGCAAGTGGTTAAGTTGATGATTAAAAAAGGGATTGCTATAAAAGGGGCTCATTTATTGATGTTAGGGATTACTTTCAAAGAAAATTGTCCTGATGTGCGTAATACAAAAATTGTGGATGTAATAAAAGGACTAAAGGACTATGGAATTCAAGTTACTATATATGACCCAATGGCTAATCCAGAGGAAGTTAAACATGAATATAATTTAATTACTTCACAACAAATATCTAATGATAAATTTGATACAATTGTTTTAGGAGTTGCACATAAAGAATTTTTAAACATGGAATTTACTACTTTTAGAAAAAAACTAAGTATTTTGTATGACATTAAAGGTGTTCTTTATGGAGATAATGTTGATGGTTCACTTTAATAATAACTAGATCAAAATTACTCTTCCATTGATATTCTATGTTTAAATCGAACCAATTATTTTTTAAAAATTTTTCAATATATTTTCTAGGCTTGTTTTTGAGTGGATTAATCAGTTTTATGACGATTCCACTTATTGTTAAGATTTATGGAGTAGAAAAATATGGGGATTTCTCTTTGGTACAAAATGTAATTTTGATACTTATTTCTTTTGGTGGAGGGTGGCTCAATCAGTGCGTATTACGTTTTAATAATTTCAGCTATAAATTTAAAATTGGTATTTTTCAACTTAGTTTTATCATATTAATACCATTGAGTTTAATTTGTTTCGGAATAATCAAATTAATAGGAAACAATTTCTGGATAAGTCTAATCGGAGTCTTAACATTAATTTTTGGAAGTATATCCGTTTTGTTAATTACTTTTTATCAATCAAAATCTAACGCTAAAAAATCAATTTTTTTTGATTTTATTAGGATATTTAGTTTTGTATTTTGTATTTATGGGTTGAGTTATTTATTTAAAGAGGTCGACAGTTTATCTTTATTAATTGGTAGTTTTTTTTTAAGTTATTTAATTTCGTTTTTATTTCTACTCAGAATTGATTATCGTTTTATAGTTGTTTCAATAAAAATATTTTTAAAACAATTAAACCTTAAAAAAATATCTAATCTAATAAATGAAAATAATCATTTAATTAGTTACGGATGGCCAATCGCGTTATGGTTTACTATATCGGCAATATTAAATATTTCAGATAGATATATTATTTCCTATTATCTAACTGATAATGATTTAGGGACTTATTCGGCCATTTATGATTTGTTGTACAAAGGAGTTACACTTGTATATTCTCCTGTTTTAGTAGCAGGTTATCCTATTATGGCTCAAAAATTTAATCAAGGTTTTAAAAAAGATGCTTTTCGATTTTTAAAGAAACTTATTTTATTTGAAATCCTAATTTTTGCTTTTATAATTGTAGTTTCTTATTTTTATAAATCATTTTTCATAGACCAAATTGTCTGTATACCATTAACGTCTAGTTCTGTCGGCTTAGTATTGCCTATAGTTACAGGAGCTTTCATATGGCAATTAGCAATGTTAGTACATAAGCCTCTTGAGTTTGAGTTGAAAACTGTGACTATGTTACTATTTATCTCTATAGCTTTGTTATTTAATGTTGGATTAAATTTTTTATTTATACCTCATTTTGGAATTTTATTTGCAGCTTACTCAACTCTTTTTTCTGCGACAGTTTATCTGGGATTAAGTGCTTTTAAAATAAGGAGTTTAAATCAAGTATGAATTGTTTTAATCTAAAATTAATATTTATTCAAGTATGCATACAGTCGACATTTTATTGCCCACATATAATGGTGAAGCATATATTGAGGAACAGATAAATTCATTACTAAATCAGACTTATACAAACATTAAGATCATTATTAGAGATGATGGGAGTACTGATAAAACAAATGAAATTATCCAGGAAGTCGCAAAAAAGGATTCAAGAGTAATAATAAATATTGGAATAAAAAAGAATTTAGGATTGGTTGGGAATATTAATTATTTGCTAGGTATAAGCAATTCTAATTATATTATGTTTTGTGATCAAGATGATGTTTGGTTTGTAAATAAAGTAGAAGTTCTTTTAAATGAGTTGCAGAGAATGGAAAGTGAATTAAACAAAAATACACCTATACTTAGCCACTCGGATTGTTTTGTAACAGACGAGTATTTAAATGGTAGAGATTTGTTCAAAGGAAGTAAGCCTTTGCAATATGGTTTAAGAAACTCTTTGTTTAAGTTTTATGTTCAAGGGGCATCTGTAATTTTTAATTTATCGCTAAAAAATGAAATTTACCCTTTCATTTCCAATGTTTATCTACACGACAGATACACTCATTTAGTTGTTGAAATTGTAGGTAGCAGATCATACATTAATGCGCCATTAATGTATTATAGGCAACATTCTAAAAACCTTGTAGGGAGTTCTAGTTTATTTAATAAGATCAAAAATACTTTGATATTAAAAAACTTTAATTATTTCCAAAACAAGGATCGAAATCTTATCAAATCATTATATGATGAAAAGTACCCAGATAATAAATTTTTAGGAAATTATCTTAGGATAACATCAAGAGATTTGTCCGTATTTGAAAAATTGAGACTTTTAAAAAAATATAAAATTAGTATGAGGTTTAAAGAGTTTATAATAATGATTCTTAAATGTTAGATTTCATCATATAGTGTAGTATTAAGTTATTTTGCAAATCTCAATAAAATTTCATCATTACATCAAATAGTAGGACAAATTTTTAAATTTTAGTAAAGGAGCTTATTATAAGGTAGTAAATGAATGTTTAAATAGATATACGCTTTGAAGTTAGCAATAAATTCAGAGGGTCATATATTAGAAATTATTTATAATTTCCTTTAGTTATTATTAAAATTAAGCGGCAGGATTGTTTTTTTTGACTTAAACTAAAAAGGTATCTGGTTATAATTGGTCATTAAATTCTATAAATTGCTTTTTTATTTTAGAAATGTAATTAAAAAACAGGTTAAATATCAGGTATGTATTCAAAAAAAAAAACAGGGACTTATCTAATTTGTGTGTTCTTCTTTTTAATGTTAACTCTTCCGGCTTCATTTCAGATTTTTAGGGGTGTGCTATTAATGATAATTCTATTTCTTACGGTACAAAATATTTCTTCAACTGCTTTCCGATATGATAAAACAATATTAATTATAGGGTTAATAAATATATTTTTTTCATTTTTGTTTATTTTAAATGGTTTTGTTAGATCAACTCCTGGAGCAATTAGGGTAAGTACTGTTTTTCTGATCTGGCCGATTTTATATTTTTATTTTATAGGATTATCCGACAAAGTTTTAACACTGCGCCCAATCTTAAATACTATTATTTACGGAGGTCTTGGTTCAGTTGCTTTGATTTTAATTTTTGTACTTAATAATTTTTTGGGATTTCCAATCGATATTTCTTACTTAGTTAAATCTCAGGATTTTGGATTTTATTGGGGCTCAGGTGCTGTTGAAATGAATTCAATGAATCTAGCTACAGTATTATATGTTTTTGTATTCATTCTGACTATACTGCTAATGCCTTCAAAATTAAATTTTTTAAATTTTAAAAAACATACAATTGTTTTTACATTTTTAATATCTACAATTTTGCTATTTATTTCAGCAAGAAGGGCATTTTGGGTTGTGTGTGCTATTAGCCCTGTAATTATCTTTGCTTTATTAAAATTGTCTAAAATAAATTTGAGAATTAAACGATTTATTATACCGGCAATATTGTTTTTTTCTATAGTATTTGTTTTCGTTGGATACCTAGCTCTGGATAATGATAATTTAATTATAGAACTTAAATCATCATTCGAGTTTGACAACCCAGAGGCAGAGTCTAATTTTATCAGAAAGGAACAATATGATGCTTTGATTAATGGCTGGGAAGAAAATCGGTTTTTTGGTGCTGGTTTGGGTGCTTCTGCAAAAGGAAGTATTAGAGATGTAGATGCGCCTTGGGCCTATGAATTATCTTATGTTGCGCTATTGTTTCAAACAGGAATTGTTGGTGTCATTATATATTTAAGTTCAGTTTTATGGATAATCTATAAATCTATAATTATTTGTAGAAAAAATAGTTATTATGTTTTCTATTTGTTACCGCAAATTGCTGCGTTGATTTGTTTTTTGTTAGCTAATGCCACAAATCCATATTTAGCAAAATTTGATTATTTATGGACTATATTTTTACCTCTAGCGACTATAAATGCTATAAAATTAGATTCAAATAAATTTAATGCAATTGAAAATTAATGAGAAAAATAGTTTTTTTTACTAAATATACTTCTAAAGGCCCTAGTAGCAGATATAGAACCTACCAATATAAATTTTTTTTTGATGAGCATTTCGAAACAGAATATCTACCCTTTTTTGATGACAACTACATTGATAAAATTTTCAGCAATAAGACGGTAAGTACACTTCAGTTAATTAAGTTTTCCATAAAAAGAATTGTTCAGATATTAAATTTAATAGGGAGTAAGGATTTAATCGTAATTGAATACGAGCTTATACCTTACTTTCCTGCCGTGTTTGAATATCTATTCAAAATATCGGGAGTTAAATATGTACTTGATTTTGATGATGCTATTTTTCATAATTACGATAATAGTAAAAATAAATTAGTTACATTTTTATTAGGGAGCAAAATTAACATTATTTCAAAAAATGCAGCACATATTATTACGGGGAGTCCCTACTTAACTCAGTTTTTAACTCAGTTTAATGAAAATATTACAGAAATACCTACAAGTGTTGATGTTGAAAAATATAGTAAAAACAAAGAATACATCAAAAATGATAAAGTAGTAATTGGTTGGTTAGGATCCACTACTACTTCAAAAAATTTATTAATTCTCACAAGTGTTATCAATAGTTTAAAAAAGACATTTCCAGAAATTGTTTTTCGTTTTTGTGGATTTAACGATTTATTATTAAAGCATTTTAATAGTGAAAATGTGGAATTTATTAAATGGAGTGAGTTAAATGAAATTAAATTTTTGAATGAAATAGATATTGGAATAATGCCGCTTGAAGATAATTTGTTTAATAGGGGTAAATGTGGTTTTAAGTTAATTCAATATATGGCTATAGGTAAGCCCACTATTTCTTCACCACTCGAAACCAATATTAAAATAAACAGAAATAATAAAAATTTATTTGCAACGACACCTCATGAATGGCATGATGCTTTGCAAAGCATGATTGTTGATTATGAAAAATATAGAGATATTGGTTTAGCAAACATAGATATCATTAAGAAACATTATTCTGTGGAAGTAAACTCAAAGGTATATATTAAATTATTTAAATCAGTTATGTAATGTGTGGCATTAATGGTATTATAAGTTCTAAACAAAATAAACAATTAGTCAATGATCTTTCGAAAATGAATGATTTAATCATTCATAGAGGTCCTGATGATGATGGTTTTTTTAATTATGAAGATCGTATTTTGATGGCAATGCGAAGGCTTTCTATTATTGATTTGAGCAGTGGTAAACAACCCATTTCTAATGACGAGGGTACGATAACGATTGTTTTTAATGGAGAAATTTATAATTATATTGAGTTGCGTAAAAAGCTAATTTCCAAGGGAGTTTCTTTTAAAACGAATTCTGATACAGAAGTAGTTTTAAGAATGTATGAGTTTTACGGGATAGATTTTTTGAATGAGTTGGATGGAATGTTTGTATTTAGTATTTATGATAAAACTGTAAATAAGGTCATAATTGCTAGAGATTTTTTTGGCGAGAAACCCCTTTTTTATACTAAAAGCAACGACACTTTTATGTGGGCATCGGAGTTAAAATCGATTATTAAAGCATTACCAACAAAACCAAATATTAACACAACGAGTTTGAATCTTTTTTTGCAATTAACGTATATCCCTGCACCATATACAATTTATGAAAACATACATAAATTAGAGGCAAATCATTATCTCGAATTTGATTGTACGGGTTTTAGTTTCAAAATTCATGAAATTGGACATGAATTTAAAACCTATCCAAAACTTTCAAAACCTGAGGTTACAAAAATTACACATGATTTAGTCCAAGAAAGCGTAGTTTCCAGATCAATTTCTGATGTGTCTTTAGGAACGTTTCTTTCAGGCGGTGTTGATTCTTCGATTGTTTCTTTGTGTTTAGCACAACAATCGGCGACTAAAATCGAGACTTTTTCGATAGGTTTTGATGAAAAATCTTTTGATGAAACAGATAAATCTAGAACTGTGGCCAAACTTATCAACAGTAATCATCATGAATTTATTATTTCTGAGAAAGATTTAACAAAAAACATTGATGAAATTATTCTAAATTTTGATGAGCCATTTGCTGATTCTTCGGCTTTGGCGAGTTATGTAGTTGCGAGCAAAACCAAAGAATATGTAACAGTAGCTCTCACTGGTGATGGTGGTGATGAAGTTTTTGGAGGTTACAATAAGTACTACATGGGGAAATTGAATGAGAAATACACAGACTTGATTCCTCATTCTTTGCATAATAAATTAACTTCAAGTTTTGGTAATTTACTCAAGACTAAAGATGACAAGAGAGGTAATCGATTTAAAATGAATCGATTGTTGGAAGCAATAAATTATGATGGGGATTTTTATTTCAATATTATTTCGTTAGGATTCAATGATAATGAAGTCGGAGAATTTTTAAAAGAAAACTATTATAAAGAAAATCCATTATCTTACTTCAAGGAAAAAATTGGAAATCAGAATAAATCCTTAACGAATTTTAGAAATATTGACCGCATATTAAGTCTGGAAGGAGATATGTTGGTTAAAGTTGACAGAACCAGCATGTTGGCTTCTTTAGAATGTCGGGCTCCCTTTTTGAATAAAGAGATTTGGAATTTTACAAGTCAACTACCCGAAGATTTTTTAATAAAGGGTTGGGATAAAAAACACATTTTAAAAGAATCATTTAAAAGATACTTTCCAAAAGATTTCCTGAATAAATCAAAGAAAGGCTTTGGTGTTCCTGTTGGTGATTGGTTGAGATCAAATTTAAAAAATGAATTACTTTCCTATATTGATAAATCGTTTATTGAAAATCAAAATATTTTTTATTTTGAAACGGTTTCAAATTTAGTAAATAATCATCTGCAGGGTAAAATTGATAATACTTTCAGAGTTTGGACATTTTATTGTTTTCAAAAATGGTATAAGCAAACTTATGAAAAATAAAAACAAACTTATTCGCATTACCACCGTTCCAGTTTCATTAAAAACTTTATTGAAAGGACAGCATCAGTTTATGTCAAAACATTATGAAGTTATTGGAATTTCATCTGAAGGGAAAGAGTTGAGAGATGTTCAAAATCTGGAGGGTATTCGTGTGATTCCTTTACATATGACCCGAATCATTTCTCCGTTAAAAGATTTAAAATCATTATGGGAATTATTTAAAATTCTTAAAAAAGAAAGGCCATTAATTGTGCACTCCCATACTCCAAAGGCTGGGGTTGTTGCGATGTTAGCTGCAAAGTTAGCAGGAGTACCATGTCGTTTGCATACGGTTGCGGGTTTGCCATTGATGGAAGCAACAGGTGTTAAAAGAAAATTATTAGATTTTGTAGAACAACTAACGTATAAGTGTTCAACAAAAGTGTTTCCTAATTCGAATGGGTTGTGTGATTTTATTTTAAAGAATAATTTCACGAAAAAGGAGAAATTAAAAGTGATTTCAAATGGTAGTTCTAATGGAATTAATACTAGCTATTTTGATCCAAAGTTGTTTTCTGATAATGATATAAAGACATCACAAACCAATTTAGGGATTACTCTAGAAGATTTTGTTTTTATTTTTGTGGGACGTATTGTAGCTGATAAAGGAATTAATGAGTTAATACTTGCTTTTAAAAAACTCTCGTTAAAAGTGGATAATGTAAAATTGCTTTTAGTAGGTCCTTTAGAATCAGATCTAGATCCATTAACACCAGAAACGCTACAAGTAATTGTTGACAATAAAAATATTATTTCTGTAGGTTATCAAAACGACGTCAGATCCTATTTTGCGATTTCAGACGCATTGGTTTTTCCAAGTTATAGGGAAGGTTTTCCTAATGTTGTGATGCAAGCTGGAGCGATGGGATTACCATGTATTGTAACCAATATTAATGGATGTAATGAGATTGTAATAGAAGGGAAAAACGGAACTATTATTCCTGTAAAAGATAGTGATGCGATTTTTAAGGCTATGCTAAAAATAGTCTCTAATGATGCTTATAGAATTCATTTGCAAAAAAAAGCTAGACCAATGATTGTTTCACGATATGAGCAACGAATAGTTTGGGAGGCGATTTTGGCGGAATATAAAAGTTTGGAACAGAATGTATAATTTTTTTTTAAAAAGAGTAATTGATTTTAGTTGTGCCATAATGGGATTGCTGCTATTAAGCCCTTTATTTATCATTGCAACTATCGGCTTGTATTTTGCTAATCAAGGCAAACCTTTTTTCTTTCAATCTCGTCCAGGTAAAGAAGAGCGTATTTTTAAAATCATCAAGTTTAAAACTATGAATGATAAAAAGGATGGAACTGGTAAACTACTGTCAGACGGGGAACGACTTACAAAAATTGGAACATTCGTTCGAAAAACATCTTTAGATGAAATTCCTCAATTGCTCAATATAGTAAAAGGCGATATGAGTTTAATAGGACCACGTCCTTTGTTACCGGAATATTTGCCACTGTATGATGATGTACAAAAAAGACGTCATGAAGTAAAACCAGGCATAACAGGTTGGGCACAAGTAAATGGGAGGAATACAATTTCTTGGCAACAAAAGTTTGAATATGATGTTTGGTATGTAGAAAATTTAAATTTTTTTTTAGATATTAAGATATTATTTTTGACTGTAAAAAAAGTATTTAAGTCGGAGGGTATAAATGCTAAGGGATCAGTAACAACCGAAGTTTTTAAAGGGAATTAATATGTATTTATTTGGAGGAAATGGTCATTGTAAAGTAATCGTTGATATTATTAAAAAATCAAAGGAGTATCCAATTGAAGGAGTGTTTGATGATAATCCTAAATTTAATATGATTTTGGATATACCAGTTTTTAAAACTAAAGCTTTAGATTTTTTTATAGACAAGCAATTAATTATATCAATTGGGAATAATAAAATCAGAAAAAAAATTTCTAAAAAAATTTCTGCACTATATGTAAAAGCAATTCATCCTAATGCGATAGTTTCATACGATGTAAATATTAATGAAGGTACCGTTATCATGGCTGGAGTAATTTTGAATGCTTCAGTAAACATAGGAAAGCATTGTATTGTAAATACGGGAGCTGTAATTGACCATGATTGTACTATAAATGATTTTGTTCATATTTCCCCAAAGGCGTCTCTAGCAGGAAATGTCTTTGTAGGAGAAGGAACTCAAATAGGAATAGGAGCTTGCATTATACAAGGCATTAAAATAGGTAAATGGGTTACAATAGGTGCAGGAACTATAATTATAAATGATGTGCCTGATTTTGCAGTTGTCGTAGGTAATCCAGGTAAAATAATAAAATATAATTTAATAGAAAATGATTAACGCAAAAATATGGCTTTCCTCACCCCACATGGGCGGCAACGAGCAAAACTATGTAAACGAGGCTTTTGACACCAACTGGGTAGCACCCTTGGGTCCTAATGTAAATGGTTTAGAACAAGATTTAGAATCGTATCTAGGACAAGATGCTGCTGTTGGAGCTCTAAGTTCTGGGACAGCGGCAATTCATTTGGGTTTAGTTTTGTTAGGGGTACAAGCAGGGGACGTAGTTTTGTGTCAAAGCATGACTTTTTCGGCATCAGCAAATCCTATTTTGTACCAAGGCGCTATACCTGTTTTTATTGATAGTGAATCACAAACTTGGAACTTGTGTCCCGTAGCTTTAGAGCAAGCTATAGTAAGTGAAATAGCCAAAGGCAAAAAACCAAAAGTGATAATCGCCGTTCATTTGTATGGGGTTCCGTATCAAATTGAGGCAGTTCGAGCAGTAGCCGATGCCTACCAAATCCCAATTCTAGAGGATAGTGCGGAGGCTTTAGGGAGTTCCTACAAAGGACAAAAGTGCGGTACTTTTGGGGATATTGGGGTATTGTCTTTTAACGGGAACAAAATTATTACTACTTCTGGTGGTGGGGCTATTGTTACTCGTACGAAGGAGTTGAAAGATAGAGCTTTGTTTTTTGCGACTCAATCCAGAGACAACGCTCCTCATTACCAACACAGTGAAATAGGGTATAATTATAGAATGAGTAATATTTGTGCTGGTATCGGCCGCGGTCAAATGGAAGTTTTAGACGACCATGTGGCGCTGCGCAGAAAAATGAATGCTTTTTATGTTGATTTATTCAGTGATATTGAAGCAGTAACCGTTTTTACGGTGCCTAACAGTGATTATTTTGCTAATTACTGGTTGAGTGCCATTGTGGTAGAACCCAATGCAGTGCAAGGAATTAATCGAGAAGTCTTGCGATTGGCTTTTGAAGCAGCCAATATTGAATGCCGTCCTTTGTGGAAACCGATGCATTTACAGCCTATTTTTGAGAAGTACACATACTATGGCACCACAGTTGCTGAAACCTTATTTGAAAATGGGTTGTGTCTTCCTTCAGGATCTAATCTTACGGATGTCGAGAGGGAAAGAATAGCGGTTGTAGTTCGAGATTTTTTTTGCAAACATAAATAAAATAAAATTTCAAATAGTACGGCGGGCAAAGCTCATCATTATTTTTTAACCAAATGAATATAGAAAAAACTTTTATACAAGATTTAGTACTGATTTCCCCTAGTGTTTTTGAAGATGCAAGAGGTTATTTTTTTGAGGCGTATAACAAAAGTAAATTTAGTGATTTAGGTATTAGTATCGATTTTGTGCAAGACAATCAGTCTTTTTCACAAAAAGGGACGCTACGTGGTTTACATTATCAAAATCCTCCTTTTGCTCAAACCAAACTCGTGCGGGTGCTACAAGGCGAAATCATAGATGTAGCCGTTGATTTACGTAAAGATTCGCCTACCTTTGGGAAGCATTTTTCTGTTTTGCTATCGGCTGAGAATAAAAAACAGTTGCTCGTTCCACAAGGATTTGCTCATGGTTTTTCAGTACTTAGCGAAACCGCTGTGGTGCTATACAAATGTGATCAATATTACAATAAAGAGAGCGAAGGCGGCATCCGATTTGATGATCCTACTTTGGCTATTGACTGGCAGTTGCGTCCTGATGAAGTTATTGTTTCTGAAAAGGATTTGGTATTACCTAGTTTTAATGCTATCGATTGGGAGTTTTAGATGGTGAGGAGTGAAGAGTATGAACTGAGGAGTGAGGTGTTAGGAGTGATAGGTTCGCAAAAAACAAGGAAAGAATATCTTGGTTGTTGATTTAGCCCGAACATAGTACTCCTGAAATTTTCTGCTAAGAATTAAAATATTTTTAGCTAATAAATAAAATAAATTTTAATTGAATTATGGAAGAAGATATTCGATGGAAACAACGTTTTGAGAATTATCTTAAAGCACTAGGACAGTTGCAGAAATTTATAGCGAAGGGTAATTTGAATGAACTAGAAGAGCAGGGACTTATTCAAGCTTTTGAATTTACACACGAATTGGCATGGAATGTAATGAAGGATTATTTTGAATACCAAGGAAATACAACTATAACCGGATCTCGAGATGCAACTCGAGAAGCATTTCAGAAAGGATTGATTCAGGACGGGGCACAATGGATGGAAATGATAAAAAGTAGAAACCAATCTACACATACGTATAACGAAAGTATAGCAAACGAGATTAGAGATAGGATATTGAATTATTATTACGATTTGTTTGTTTCTTTTAAAGACAAAATGGAAGCATTTTAGCATGATACAATTTGGCTTAAAAAAAGAGGATATAGACAAAATAAATTCAGTCTTTGCTATATATAATGATATTGATAGCGTGATCATTTATGGCTCTAGAGCGAAAGGAAATTTTAAAGTAGGTTCTGATATTGATTTAACTATTATCGAGAATTCAATATCTTTTCCAAAGTTTTTGGAAATAGAGAATGCATTAGATGATTTATTATTGCCTTACAAAATAGATTTGTCCCTAAAACGAAAAATAACCAATATTGATTTGATTTCGCATATTGACAGAGTTGGAAAATGGTTTTACAAAAGAGACATAGTTTAGGTTGCCGATTGGTTTTGGGTTTGAAATTTTCGTTTTGTCTCAACCTTAAGGAAGTAGACAATTGTCAACTTGTTTTGTTTCTCGACTACGCTCAATTTTAGGGTTTACTGCTGTAATTAGGCATACAAGAATAAGTGCTTTTTTTAGTTTTTTTTAAAACAGATACATTAGTGTTGCGCAGTACGTATGGTTTTATTTTGTATTGAACGCAATATGGAACTATTTTTGTTAGATGCAATGAACAATAACTTATTGTTTTGTATTGTCTATCGAACAAAAATGAATATTTTTGTATTGTGAACAAAGCAATATGGAAGAGTTAGTTGAGAAATTTCGTTTTAAATTAAGCCGTACTTCAACGGATTTCGTTAGGAGTTTAGGGAGCGATATTAATTGGAACGCACGATTAATAGGAATCAAAGGGGCAAGAGGTGTTGGGAAAACTACAATGCTCTTGCAGCATATTAAAATGAATCTGACGAAGGTGTTAGATAAGACGTTGTATGTGTCTTTGGATTCTATTTGGTTTACCAATAACACACTGGTCGATTTAGCGGATGATTTTGTAAAAAAAGGAGGGGAGTATCTTTTCTTAGATGAGGTACATAGATATGACAACTGGTCGCAGGAGTTGAAAAATATCTATGACGATTACCCGATGCTAAAAGTCGTGTTTACAGGGTCTTCTTTGTTGCAAATATTGAACGCTAGAGCTGATTTGAGTCGCAGGGCAATTACTTATACTATGCAAGGGCTTTCGTTTCGAGAATATCTTAGTATTGAAACTGGACAACATTTTGACAGATTGACTTTAGAATCTATTTTGAGTAATCACGCAAAAGAAGCGACTTTGATTAATGCCAAGGTAAAACCTTTGTACTATTTTGATAGGTATATCAAGCAAGGGTACTATCCTTTTTATAAAGAAGAATTAGATTTGTACGTACCTCGTTTGGAAGCGGTTATTAATATGATGCTTGAAATTGAGTTGCCTTTGTTGCGAGGTTTAGATTTGGCTTATGTTCATAAAATAAAGCAATTATTGCTTATTATTTCCGAATCAGTACCTTTTATCCCTAATGTGAGTAAATTGAGTGAAAAAATTGGAATTGCCAGAAGTACTTTGCTCTTGTATTTTCATTATTTGGCTGAAATTGGTCTTACTATCAACTTGTTTAAAGAGTCTGGTGGTATTAGTAAACTACAGAAACCGCTTAAAGTGTATTTGGAAAACTCAAATTTGATGTATGCTTTAACTTCGAGTGCTGCTAATACTGGGAATATAAGAGAAACATTTTTCGCAAATCAGCTCGGGTATACTCATAAAATAATGTATTCTGACAAAGGTGATTTTTTGATAAATGCGAAGTACGTTTTCGAAATAGGCGGAAAAGATAAATCCAGAAAACAAATTGAAGGTATTGAAAACGCTTTCATCGCAGCCGACGATATTGAGTATGGTTTTCAAAACAAAATTCCCTTGTGGTTGTTTGGTTTTTTGTATTAATACGTGAGTGGTGAGAAGTTAGGAGTGAGAAGTTTAGAAGTGACGCTTGAAAAATGAAAAGATTAAAAAGATAAATGAATAAAATATTAGTCACAGGAGCGAAAGGACAATTGGGTTCTGAATTACAGGTGTTGTCAAAAGACTACAGTCAGTTTGAATGGGTTTTTACGGATAGGGAGGAATTGGATTTGTGTGATCTAGAACAATTAGCATTTGAAGTAGCTAGAATTAATCCACAATTTATTATTAATTGCGCTGCTCACACTGCTGTTGATCGTGCAGAAACAGAATTGGAGTTGTCGGATATTTTGAACCATCAAGCTGTTGCAGTACTGGCAAAATGGAGTCAGAATAACAACTGTAAACTGCTGCATGTTTCTACCGATTATGTTTTTGACGGTACCGCAGCCATTGCATTGACGGAGACTGCTGCAACAAATCCTATCAATGTTTATGGGGTGACCAAATTAGCTGGTGAAAAGGCTTGTTTAGAAGAAAATCCAGATTCAATTATAATCAGGACTTCTTGGGTGTATTCTAGTTTTGGTGCTAATTTTGTAAAAACGATGTCGAAGCTGATGCAAGAAAGAGCTACTTTGAACGTTGTTAATGATCAAATAGGTTCTCCTACGTATGCAGCCGATTTGGCACAAGCGATTGTGACGATTATAAATCATGCTAATTGGCAGCCAGGAATATATCATTTTTCGAATGAAGGGGAAATCAGTTGGTACGAATTTGCTTTAGCTATTCAGGAAATTGGTGGTTTTGATTGTGAAATTAGCGGAATTCCAGCTTCGGATTATCCAACTCCAGCTCAACGTCCGGAGTATTCTTTATTGGATAAAAGTAAAATTAAAGCTAGTTTTGGAGTACTTGTTCCAGATTATAAGGAAAGTTTAAGGAAATGTATGGGGTTGCTTAAATGATTTTTTTTAAATTTTTTACCCCAGCCCTAAAGGGAGAAATTTAAAAAAAATTGAGTGTTTTAATTACATAATTTAAAATGAAGAAGAATCCGTTCAAACCTGATGATATGTGGAAAGGTGCTAGTCCTAAGATATTTTCTAATGCAAAAGATTTAAGAGATAAAGCCACAAAAGCAGAAGAGAGCATGTGGTTGGAGTTGAGAAATAATAACTTAGAAGGATATAAATTTAGAAGGCAACATCCGTTGAATATCTATATTGCAGATTTTTATTGTCATAAATTAAAACTAGTTATTGAAATAGATGGTGGTTACCATCAAACAGCTGAACAAAAGGTGTTAGATGCTACAAGAACTGCTGCGATTGAATTTCAGGGATTAAAAGTCATTCGATTTACTAATGAAGAAGTTATGCAGGATATCAAAAATGTTCTCAATAAGTTAAAAGAATATATAGAATTAGAAGAATTATGATATGTATGATAGTTGTCTTGCTTCTTTTTTGCTCCCTTTAGGATAGGAGAAAACAAAAAAGAATAGACAATATAAACTAATTTGTAAAATTTGTTTTAATTCCAAAAACTAAAAATAAATGAAAAAAATACTAATCACCGGTGGGGCCGGTTTTATTGGGTCACACGTTGTAAGGCTTTTTGTGAAGAAGTATCCGCAGTATCAGATATTTAATTTGGATGCGCTGACATATGCTGGGAATCTAGAAAATATTGTTGATATCGAAAAAGCGCCTAACTATACTTTTATTAAAGGGGATATAGTGGACGCCGATTTTATTGATGCGTTGTTTGCTAAGCATCAATTTGATGGCGTATTGCATTTGGCCGCAGAATCTCATGTAGATCGTTCTATCACAGATCCGTTGGCTTTTGTGAAAACGAATGTTATTGGTACGATGAATTTGTTGAATGCAGCCAAAACCATTTGGAAAGATAGCATGGAAGGCAAGCGATTCTATCACATCAGTACCGATGAAGTGTATGGAAGTTTGGGTGCCGAAGGATTGTTTACAGAGACTACGGCTTATGACCCCAACTCTCCGTATTCTGCCTCAAAAGCGAGTTCAGATCATTTTGTACGTGCCTACGGCGAAACCTATGGCTTGCCGTATGTACTGACCAACTGCTCTAATAACTACGGACCTTTTCACTTTCCAGAAAAATTGATTCCGTTGTTTATTAATAATATTATTCAAAATAAACCTTTACCCGTTTATGGTGATGGGAAATATACGCGTGATTGGTTATTTGTAGAAGATCATGCTGTAGCCATTGATCTGGTTTTTCACGGAGGAAAAAACCACGATACGTATAATATTGGAGGTTTTAACGAATGGCAGAACATTGATTTAGTTAAATTGCTTTGCAAAATAATGGATGACAAGTTAGGAAGAGCAACTGGAACATCAGAACAATTGATTGCTTATGTAAAAGACCGTCCCGGACATGATTTGCGCTATGCCATTGACGCAAGTAAGATAAATAAAGAGTTGGGATGGAAGCCCTCGGTTACTTTTGAGCAGGGATTAGAACGAACCGTAAATTGGTATTTAGAAAATCAGACTTGGTTGAATAATATTACAAGTGGGGAGTATTCGAATTATTACGAGAAACAGTATAATTAGATTAATGGGCGTGATTCGTGAACCGTGAATCGTGAACCGTGAAATGTTTAAGGTGAATTGGTATTACTGGATTATGTTGTATACATTGTAACTGTGTAAAATGTGAGCAACCGTAGTTTGAAAACCAATACAAATTTGTGGACTTATACAATATCTAAATGTTAAATAAGAATTGATTCGAATTGCGCATTTCGAATTTCTAATCACGAAATAAATAATGAAAGACCATAAAGATTTAGATGTTTGGAAACAAGCGATGGTTTTAGTAGAGGATATTTATCTACTTACTAAAAACTTTCCTGCAGAGGAGCGGTATGGTTTATCAAGTCAAATGAAGCGCGCTGCTGTGTCTATACCGAGTAATATAGCTGAAGGTGCAGGACGGAAAGGGGATAGGGAATTTATACAATTTCTATATATAGCACTTGGCTCGATAGCAGAGTTAGAAACTCAGGTAATTTTGTCTCAACGATTACAATTTGTTGATTCAGTAGAAGAATACATAAAAAAGATGGAGAAAATAAAGCAAATGTTATCAGGGTTAATTAGGTTCGTTAAAAATAGAAGTGAAGCGTGAGTCGTGATTGGTTACTCGTGAACAGTAAGCATAATTAATAATTACAAATTTCGAGATGTTAATCACGCTTCACGCTTCACGCCTCACGACTCACGCCTCACAAATAACAAATAATAAAAAAATGAAAGGAATAATATTAGCGGGAGGTTCAGGAACGCGTTTGCATCCACTGACTTTGGCGATGAGCAAGCAAATGATGCCAGTGTATGATAAGCCCATGATTTATTATCCATTATCCACTTTGATGATGGCTGGAATTCATGAAATATTAATTATTTCGACTCCGCATGATTTGCCTAATTTCAAAAAACTGTTGGGCGACGGTGCATCTATAGGCTGTAGGTTCAGTTATGCAGAGCAGGCTATTCCTAATGGGTTGGCACAAGCTTTTGTTATTGGGGAAGATTTTATTGGCGATGATAGTGTTGCATTGGTTTTAGGAGATAATATTTTCTTTGGTGCCAATATGGATGAATTGTTGCGATCAAATTCCAATCCGCAAGGTGGTGTTGTATTTGCTTACCACGTATCGGATCCAGAGCGCTATGGTGTAGTGGAGTTTGATGCTAATTTTAAGGCCCTTTCTATTGAGGAAAAACCATTGGAACCTAAGTCCAATTATGCAGTGCCAGGTTTGTACTTTTATGATAATTCAGTAGTCGAAATTGCCAAAAATATCAAGCCCAGTGCGCGTGGCGAATATGAAATTACAGATGTTAACAAAGTGTATTTGGACAAAGGAGCTTTAAAGGTAGGTATTTTAAGCCGAGGAACGGCCTGGTTGGATACTGGAACATTTAACAGTTTGATGCAAGCGGGACAATTTGTTCAGGTTATTGAAGAGCGCCAAGGATTGAAAATAGGTTGCATCGAAGAAATTGCTTGGCGACAAGGTTTTATTTCAGATGAAGAACTAGCTGTATTAGCGACACCTTTGAAAAAATCGGGTTATGGAGAATATCTTTTGGGCTTGTTGAAGCAAAAGGTTTAAAGTGAGAAGTAAAGAGTGAGAAGTGAATGGGTGGAAACGCTCGAAATTAGTACCATTATTAATAATATTATTATTATTATTATTATTATTATTTATTCTGAAATCAGAATAGAATTTTTTAAAACATAATATATATTGTATGATTCTATCACCTCCTTGTTGTAAACACCCGATACTCAGCATAGGATCAATAAGCCAAAAGTAGTTTATGGCGTAGTTGGTCCCAGCACTTTTATTGGCTCTATGAAAAGTTAAAAATATAAATTTTTGTACATTTTGCTTTAGCTTCCCAGAAATTTTTGGCCACAGACTAAATGTATTATCACGGATTAATCTGTGCCAAAGTAAAAAGCTTAACCTTGCAGCTTTACGTCTGTCAAACTAAATCAATGGATTTCAAGTTTATAGTAGTTCAGTTGTTAAAAGGAAGTTACTGTTCTTTCAATTTGTTTCAATAACCATTTATTAATTGTTATTTTTGCACTAATAAAATAAATAATCTTATATAGTAAGCTATTTTGAATACGACTAAAAATATAGATTCACAGCCGGAAAAACCAGATTTTTTTTCAAGAGAAAATTTGAAATTCAATATTCATAATTTACGTTATTTACCCAGATGGATCATTGTAATGATGGATGTTTCGGTCTTGGTAGTATCGTTTTTTTTTACCATTCTTATTTTTAAAGGAACTGGATTAGACTATATTATTACGCCCTATAATTTTAGTTTTATTATCAGTTTGTTTTGCGTCAACGTTTTCTTTTTCTGGTTATTCAGAACGTATTCGGGAATCATCAGGCACTCCTCTTATATAGATGCGGTAAAGCTTTTGTTCTCTCAACTGTCAGTTTTAGTGCTTTTTCTTTTTTTTAATTTTGTCTATGACTTAATGCATGGTGAGAAAGCATTTTTAAACACCGCTTTTTTTATTAATATCGTACTTTCCTTCTGTGGCTTGTTTTTGTATCGCGTAATTATCAAGCAAACTTTTGAGATGTACTTTTCAGAACAAGGAACGAACAAATTAATCAGAACTATTATTTATGGGACTGATGCGAATGCCATATCTGTTGCAAACGCTTTAAAATTTGAAACTCCATCGCGATTTAAAATTGTTGGTTTTGTGGATAAAAACAATCAAAATGCAACTAAGCGAATGCTAGATTTGCCCATATTGATTAAAAAGAAAAAAATACCACCTTTAATGCGTTCGGTTAATGCCCAAGCGATTATTATTGCCGATAAAAGTTTGTCTAAAGAAGAGCAACTGATCATCGTGGACCAATGTTTAGAATTTAATTACAATGTGTTCACGGTTCCGTTAATTTCTGACTGGGAAAACCAGAAAGAGATTTCTCAAAAAGTAAAGAGCATTCAAATTGAAGATTTGCTAGAACGTAAACCGATTGTATTAGACAACAAATCCATTTCCAAGCAATTAAAAGATAAAACGATTTTAATTACTGGTGCAGCGGGTTCAATTGGGAGTGAAATAGTGCGTCAAGTATTGGGTTTTAATCCGAAAGTAGTTGTTATTTTAGATCAATCCGAAACTCCATTACACCATATGTGTTTAGAGATGAATGAACTAGATCTAAATTCGAAAATTTTTTCAGTAATTGGTGATGTTCGTAATAAGGAAGCCATGCAAAATGTTTTTCAAAAATACGAACCTCAAGTTGTTTTTCATGCAGCCGCATACAAGCATGTCCCGCTGATGGAAGAAAATCCATCGCAAGCTATTTTGACCAATATAGAAGGTACTAAAATTTTGGCTGATTTATCTTGTGAGTATAAAGTCAAAAAATTTGTGATGGTATCTACCGACAAGGCGGTAAATCCTAGTAATGTGATGGGAGCTAGTAAAAGAATTGCCGAAAAATACGTGCAATCTTTGCAATTTAAAAATAAAATCACCAGCGAAAAAAACTATACTAAATTTATTACGACCCGTTTTGGAAACGTTTTAGGATCGAATGGTTCTGTTGTTCCCTTGTTTACCAAACAAATTGCAAATGGTGGACCCATAACGATTACACATCCCGATATTATTCGGTATTTTATGACCATTCCCGAGGCCTGCCAATTGGTTTTAGAAGCTGGCGCTATGGGGAATGGAGGAGAAATTTATATTTTTGATATGGGTAAGCCAGTGAAAATTGTGGATTTAGCCAGAAAAATGATCAAGTTGGCCGGATTTATTCCTGAGAGGGATATCAAAATACAAATTGTAGGCTTGCGACCAGGTGAGAAATTGTATGAAGAATTATTGAATGATACCTCAAAAACACTTCCGACTTATCACGAAAAAATTATGATTGCTGAAGAAATATTAGATGATTTTGATGGTTTGAATGTTGATATTATAGAGCTAATTCGTATTGCTAATCACTTTGACGACGATCAAATTGTAGCAAAAATGAAGCAGATTGTACCGGAGTTTAAAAGTATGAATTCCACTTTTGAACTGTTAGACAAGTAGTAAGCCGTTTTAAAAATCAAAAAAGACCCAAAGTATAGCCTTTGGGTCTTTTTTTGTTTAGAAAAAGATAGTTTTACCTTTTGAAAAATTGATTATTAGCAATAATTTCTTGAAGTGGAGTGGTGTCTTTCAGACTTATTTTTTGACTGAAGGCCTCAATATGCTTGTCATGGTGTACATCTGAGCCTACATAAGTATACATGCCTTTTTGGAGTAGTTCCTCAGCGACCTTAGCAATTCCAGCACCATAATAGCCAACTACAGCAAGTAAATTCAATTGAAATAAACAGCCAGCGCGTTTCAGTTTCTGGTATTCATTAAAGTTATTATGGTAAAATAAATACCGCTCGGGGTGCGCTAGAACGGGAATGTAGCCTGCTACCTGCAAATCAAAAAGTATGGTGTACAACTGAATGGGCGGGTTGATGTATGACATTTCGACTAAAACGTAATTGTCTTTAAGCGTCAATAAGGTATGGGATTGAAACAACTGTACAAATTGATCATCCATCAAATACTCTGCTGCAGCATGAAACGGTGCCGTAATAGTATTCTTCTCTAATGCTGAAACAGTAATCGATCGATTCTCTAAAATTTGTTCGTGCGTGTTGTCCCAAACATGTTGAATTATATGCGGGGTAGTAATGAACTCTGAAACTCCAATTTTTTGTAAGGCTCTGGTTAATAGCAGTGTATATTCAAAAGTTTTGGCTCCGTCATCGATACCGGGTAACAAATGAGAGTGAATGTCAATATGACCTTCTGGAATTAGATCTTTGAGTATTGGTTTTGATTTAAAAAATGTAAACATGATACAAAATTAGTCAAAAGGTTTGTTATTTTAGTTGCTCTAATGTGTTTTGGTTAACGGAATTTTTGTCCTTATAGCTAGGGGGCGAAATGTTGTGGTTTGTTTTAATTCGCTTTTTTCATTAAAAGTTTGGTTCTTTGTTTCGATAGATATTTTTAAAGAAAGTATTAGTTTGATTTTTATAAATGTAATTTCTTTACAATTCTAAAGCCGTAAATTAGTACGTATTGAATCTTATTTAGGACTATTTTTAGGATCATGGAACTTTATAAATTAAAAGGAATTAATGTGTTTGCTATTCATTTTGAGTTATGTTTTGCAACGGTCAAAAAAGGATTCTTGTACAAGCACTTTTCATCATTAAATTATTATATTTGGTGCAGTCCTCTTACTCCATTGGGGGTTAAGAGGGCGAAGCCTTGGCATGGTTTAGTATTTTAAAAAGCATAAGAAATATGAATGTATTGATTTTTGTTAAGCAATGAATTCGACAGAACCAATAGAGTCTAAATGGCTTTTTGAAATAAAGCCCAAAAATAAATTTTTCTCTTTAAATCTAAAAGAGGTTTGGCAATACCGTGATTTGCTTTTGCTTTTTGTAAAGCGGGATGTGGTAACAGTGTACAAACAAACAGTTTTAGGTCCGTTATGGTATTTAATTCAACCCTTGTTTACCTCAGTCACATTTACTATTATTTTTAATAGTTTAGCAGGAATAGATACTGGAACTGTTCCTCCATTTTTGTTTAATCTTGCAGGAATTACAGTATGGAATTATTTCACGGCTTGTTTAACAGGTACTTCTAATACTTTTGGTGCCAATGCCGGAATTTTTGGAAAGGTTTATTTTCCTCGAATTATTGTACCCCTTAGCATTGTGATCTCTACTTTAATTAAGTTTGGAATCCAATTTTTTATTTTTATCACTTTTTACCTTTATTTCTATTTTCAAGGTGCAGCGATTAGTTTGAATAAGTGGACTTTCTTATTGCCTTTTTTAATTGTTTTAATGGGCGTATTGGGATTAGGATTGGGAATGATTATTTCATCGTTAGTCACAAAATATAGAGACTTTAGTTATTTGATAGGTTTTGGAGTGCAATTGTTAATGTATGTTTCCGCTGTAGTTTACCCTATTGCATTAGTACAACAAAAAATGCCAGACTATGTTTGGCTAGTTCAGTACAATCCGCTTGCTTATATTATAGAAACCACGCGCTATATGTTGCTTGATGTGGGTGAGATTTCTATTTTAGGATTGACGTACACAACAATTGTGACCTTTGTTTTTTTATTAATAGGTATATTGATTTTTAATAAAACCGAGAAAAGTTTTATAGATACGGTTTAATTTTTTAATGGTGAGGAGTTAGAAGTGGAAAGTGTTAGAAGTTGAAAGTGAGGAGTGAGAATAGTGGGGAGTGAGAAGAGTAGAGTGAGATACAATATTCCTTTGCAAAACAAATAAAAAAGAAAATATCATAAAGCTAAAAAACGAGTAAAACGAAGAGGAATTGTGAATTGTAAGAAGTTGTTCTCTATTCACCATTCATTATTCACTTCTCACAAATTATGAAAGACATCATTCTCAAAGCCGAAAACATTTCGAAACAATACCGCTTGGGTCAAGTAGGTACAGGCACATTGACGCATGACTTGAACCGCTGGTGGCATGAAATTCGGGGCAAAGAAAATCCATATTTAAAGATTGGAGATAGCAATGACCGCGCTACTAAAGGCACAAGCGAGTACGTATGGGCGCTACAAGACATCAATTTTGAAGTAGAACGAGGCGAAGTTTTGGGTATTATTGGCAAAAATGGAGCGGGGAAGTCTACTTTGCTCAAGATATTATCCAAAGTTACAGCACCTACAACCGGAAGCATAAAATCGAGAGGTCGCATTGCTTCATTATTGGAGGTAGGGACAGGATTTAATGGCGAAATGACGGGTAGAGAAAACATTTTCTTGAACGGTGCTATACTCGGAATGACCAAAAAAGAAATTACCTCAAAACTAGATGAAATAATTGATTTCTCGGGTTGCGCCCGTTATATTGATACGCCTGTAAAGCGTTACAGCTCTGGAATGACGGTGCGATTGGCTTTTGCAGTAGCGGCATTTTTAGAGCCCGAAATACTAGTCATAGATGAGGTATTAGCTGCAGGAGACGCCGAGTTTCAGAAAAAAGCCATTGGTAAAATGAAAGATATTTCTAAAGGCGAAGGAAGAACGGTGTTGTTTGTGAGTCACAATATGGCGGCGGTGAAGAGTTTGTGTACTCGAGGTATTGTTTTAGAAAACGGGAAAGTGGTTTTTGAGGGGGGAATTGAGGAGAGTATTGAGAAATATCTTGAAGATAAAAATTCTACAGCTCATCGTACGTGGGATGCTTCTAGTTCTAATAAACCTAAAGGTAGTTTTATAGAATTAATTGAAGCAAAAGTTGTAAATAAAGATAATAAAGTAGCTGTAAGTCATAGTATTTTTGATGAAATTAAAATTGAATTCACATATGAAATTTTCAGAGAAGGTGAGTTTTTTACTCATGGATTTAATTTATTTAATGTTGAAAATGTCCATATTCTTAGTTCTCATGATAAAAACTCATCTACTTTAAAAGAATCATTACCAGTTGGTAAATTCATAAAATCTATTACGATACCTGGAAATTTGCTTGCAGAAGGGAGCTATTCGTGCAGTTTTGCAATTATGAGGTACAGTCCATTTCACATTGAATTTCATGAAATGAATGTGCTTGGATTTAATGTTATTGATGAGTTTGGGGATAAGTCGGTAAGAGGCAATTATTCTGGACACTACCCCGGATTGATTAGACCAGAGTTAGAATGGATAAATTAAAAAGATGAAAAAAAAATGGTCAGGAGAAAGATTAGAAACGTTTATACTAAGTAGAGATACCATAGAGCATTTACACCGATATGCCATGGTTACTAGTTATATTAAAGATAAAATAGTATTAGATATTGCTAGTGGTGAAGGATATGGTGGTAATATAATGAGTAACAAGGCAACTTTTGTATATGGTATAGATATAGATGACACTACCGTTCAAGAAGCAAAATTAAAGTACAAAAATGAAAATCTAGAATTTCTAACAGGAAGCACCAGTCATATTCCTATTGATGATAATACAATTGATGTAGTTGTAAGTTTTGAGACTATCGAACATCACGATGAGCATGATAAAATGATGAATGAAATAAAAAGAGTTTTAAAGCCCGATGGGTTATTGATTATTTCGACACCAGATAAATTATATTATTCTGACCAAAGAAATTTCAATAATCAATTTCATATTAAAGAGCTTTACAAACAAGAATTTATTGACCTATTGTCTAAAAGTTTTAATAAAATACAATTATTAACTCAAAAGTATTGTAATGGTAATTCCATTATACAAGATGAGAAATTCCACAATGAGCTACAGATTTTTTCAGGTAATTATTCAGATGTTTCAGATTTACTTGTCGACCCCTTGTTTCTTATAGCAATAGTTTCAGATAATAATTTTGAAGAACAAATACAGTCAATTTTTGAAGGAAGTCAAATTATAGATGCTCAATTTAATATTACAATAAGTAATACAGTTAAAAATAAAGTTAACAAAATCTATTCAAGTACTACTTATAAACTTGGGCATTTAATTTTATTACCATTTAAAATTTTGAAAAGGATATTCAAATAATGCTAGCAATTATCATTCAATGCTATAAGCTTAATTTTCTTGATGAAACTCAGAAATCATTAACTTAACAAACAAATTGGCGATTTTAAAGTCAACATTGGTAAGGATGATAGTGCAGAAGATCCAATTTATTTGTTAGGAATGTATAAAAGCAAGTTTTTTTAAAACATCAATCTATTGATATTAAATAGCATAAAAAACATCAGTGCACTGATGTTTTTGTGTATTTTTGTTTAAAATAAGGGCTATGGAAAAATTAATCAGTCAGTTTTATGAAAAATATGCACGGGTACAAACGCATCACGTAAGAGATTTTATTCATTCAATTGATTGGGATAACCGTTTTGTAGGCATAAAAGGGAGCCGTGGTGTGGGCAAGACTACGCTATTATTGCAATACATTCGTCTCAATTTTGAGCCTACTCACAAGGTTTTGTACATTAGTTTAGACCACTTGTATTTTCTTGAAAACACAATGTATGATTTTGTAGATGATTTTTACAAAAAGGGAGGTTTATTTATTGCCATTGATGAGGTTCATAAATACCCCAACTGGGCTATCGAAATTAAAAATATTTATGACGATATGCCTCACCTAAGATTGGTTTTTACGGGTTCATCCTTATTGCACATTCATCAAGCAAAGGCCGATTTGAGTAGGCGAGTAGTCATCTATACTATGCCAGGTTTATCCTTAAGAGAATTTATCCAGTTTGAAACCCAAATTAAATTAGATAGTTATTCGCTTCAAGATATACTAGACAATCATATTACCATCGCCATGCAAATGGTTCAAAAAATAAAACCTTTACACTATTTTGAGAATTATTTACTCTATGGTTATTATCCATTTTATATGGAAAACAAAAATTCATTTCATCAAAAATTGAGCGAAGTGATTCTCACGGTTCTGGAAGTCGATATTCCGCAATATGCTTCCATTCCAGTATCGAATGCTTTGCTACTGAAAAAATTATTGGCCGTAATAAGCGGTTCAGTCCCCTTTAAACCCAATATGAACTCTATTAGTGAGCGAACAGGAATAAGTCTCAATACCATGAAAAATTATTTAAAATTGCTGAACGATGCACAACTTTTGCAACTTTTGTATGTGGAAGAAAAAGGAATTAATAGTTTGGGTAAACCCGAAAAAATTTTTCTAAATAATCCTAATTTAATGCACAACATAAGTGCCAATGTTAATGTAGGGAACTTGCGAGAAACATTTTTTTTTAATCAGGTACAACGCAAGCATACTGTTTTTGCCTCTTCAACTGTCGATTTTAAGGTAGATGGTATTTACGAATTTGAACTGGGAGGCAAAAACAAGAAACAAAAACAAATCGAGGGTTTGCCAAATTCTTTTGTTGTAAAAGATGGCATCGAAATAGGATCTATTACAACAATTCCGTTATGGTTGTTTGGTTTTTTATATTAGAAAATGATTTAATTTTAAACTAAATGCTCGCTATTATAATTCCTTATTTCAAACTCACTTTCCTTGAGGCTACTTTGGCTTCCTTGGCAGCACAAACGTGCCAAGATTTCAAAGTTTACATTGGGGATGATGCGAGTCCAGAAGATCCATCCAATTTAATAGAAAAGTATAAAGGACAGTTTGATTTTTTATATCATAGATTTAAAGATAATTTAGGAGGAACTTCACTTACACAACAATGGGAGAGATGTATTGCATTATCGGATAATGAAGAGTGGATAATGATTTTGGGTGATGATGATTATTTGGGAGAAAACGTTGTAGCATCATGGTATAAAAATTTCAATCACTTTTCGACTAATTCATACGTAATACGATTTGCAACAAAAATTAAAGATGAATCTTTAGGAGGAATATCGGCTATTTTTGAGCACCCTGTTTGGGAACTTGCCCCTCAATCATATTGGAGGAAATATAGAAACTTGAGTAGAAGTTCCTTGTCAGAATATGTTTTTTCGAAATCTATGTATGAAGAACATAGATTTAAAGAATATCCTTTGGCATGGAATAGTGACGATACTGCATGGATTGATTTTTCTGGTGAAAAACCTATATTTACTATTAATGAAAGTATAGTTTATATTAGAATGTCTTCTCTAAACATTTCAGGTAAAAGTGATAACTTGAAATTAAAAAATGAATCACAACTTTTGTTTTGCAAGTATATACTTTTTAAGAAGACTAGATTATTTAATACTGAGCAACTACATAATGTTGCACGTACATATGAATTCGAAATTCTAAAAGAAAGAAATTTAAGCATTCGCGAGTGGATTTCATTACTAAACGTGACTATTATGTATTTAGGTTCTCAAAACACTATAAAGTTGATAAAACGATTTTTAAAATCATTCTATTATTGATCAATGAATAACATCTCAATTTCAATAATCGTCCCTTGTTATAATCAAGCGCAGTATCTACATGAGGCGTTGCAATCAGTATTAGATCAAACTTATACTAATTGGGAATGTATTATTGTTAATGATGGAAGTCCAGATGATACAAAACAAATAGCACAAAAATGGGTAGAAAAAGACTTAAGATTTAAATATATTTATAAAGAAAACGGTGGATTGAGTAGTGCGAGAAATGCAGGTTTAGCTGTTGCTGTGGGGGAGTTTATTCAGTTTTTAGATTCAGATGATTTAATCGAAAAAAGTAAGTTGGAATACCAGTTAGCTTTTATGCTTGACCATCCCACAATAGACATATCTGTTTCTGGTTATAGATACTTTGGCAAAAATCAAAATGAGAAGCTAATACTCGGGAGGAACAATTTTTTACCTGAAATTGCAATTATGGAACACGATATTGATATAATAAATGTTTTAAATCTTAGAAATCCGATGGTTATTAGCGCACCACTTTATAAAAGAAATGTTTTTAATATTATAGGTTTATTTGACACGGATTTATCTGCATTAGAGGATTGGGATTTCCATACTAGATGTGCTTTGCATAAATTGAAATTTCAACATATTGGTTACTTTTTAAATTCATTTGCATTAATTAGATTACACTCTGAAAGTATGATGAGCAATCAAGTGAAAATGAATAATGCTTATTTAGTCTACAAAGAAAAAAGAAGTAAGAATAAAATGTATACTGATCAGTTCCCTTTGTTGCCAGCAAAAAAAAAATCCTATAAAAAGATAGTAAAATCTATCATATTTTTATGTGTACCCCCAATTATTGTAATTCTTGTCAATAAATTGAAAAATATAATCTATGGATAATAAAATTCAATTTCTAGCCTATTATTTACCTCAATATCATCCTATTCCTGAAAACGATTTATGGTGGGGTAAAGGTTTTACAGAGTGGACAAATGTAACCAAAGCAAAACCACTTTTTAAAGGGCATCATCAACCTATTTTACCTGCAGATTTAGGATTTTATGATTTACGTGTGCCCGAAATTCAAGCTCAACAAGCTCTGTTGGCTACAGAATATGGTGTTGATGGTTTTATTTATTATCAATATTGGTTTGGAAATGGTAAAATGTTGCTTGAAAAACCTGCTGAAGCGATGTTGAAAAATAAAAATATCGTATTGCCTTTTTGTTTTTGTTGGGCAAATGAAACATGGAAAGGAATTTGGCATGGTTTAGATAATCCAGATACCTTAATAGAGCAAACGTATCAAGGGGATCAAGATTACATAGATTATTTCAATTATTTACTTCCCTTTTTTCAAGATGAACGGTATATCAAGATTGATAATAGGCCAATGTTTCATGTGTATAGGTTTGATGATATACCAAATCATGAAGAATTTATAACTATTTTTAACGATTTAGCCATCGCTAATGGATTTGATGGCATTCATTTTATAGCAACAATTTGTTCAGATATTGTTTTGAATAATAAATTTATTTTTGGAAAAGTTGGTGTCGATGTTTTTATGCGGATGCGATATGGCCAAGAAATTTTATTTTTTAAGAAAGGAATTTTCGCGAAAATAGAACGAAAAATAAAAAAAGTTGTAAGAGATTATTTAAAGCCCAATAATCATATTGACAGCCGTTCTAAACCCTTAATTTTTGATTATAAAAGGGGTGTGGAAAAAATGAATATGACTTTTAACAATGAAAAGCATATTCCATGCGTTTTTCCAAACTGGGATAATACTGCACGAAGCGGCAATAAAGCAATGATTTTTAGAAATGCTACTCCAGAAACATGGAAAGTACACTTAGAAAGTACAGTATGCGACTTGTTAAAGAAAGCTAACCAATCTAAAATTGTAGTCATAAAATCATGGAATGAATGGGCAGAAGGGAATCATTTAGAACCTGATGCTAAATTTGGTTTGAAATGGTTACAAGCTTTAAAGGAAGTTAAAGAACAATTAGAACATAAAAACTAAATTTTGGAACACAATCCACTTATTTCAATTATAATCCCGTGCTACAATCAAGCCTCGTTTATAGAAGAGACCCTACAGTCTGTTTACCAACAACAATATCAAAACTGGGAATGTCTTTTAATTAATGATGGGAGTACAGATAACAGTGAATCAATTATACTTGATTGGGTACAAAGAGACAAAAGATTTCAATATTGTAAAACCACAAATTTGGGTGTTAGTGCTGCAAGAAACTATGGATTGCGAATTGCACAAGGAGAATATGTACAATTTCTTGATGGGGATGATTTATTAGCAGCTGATAAATTAATACTATCGATTGATGCTTTACAAAAATATAAAGTAGATATAGTTTGCTCCAATTATCTGGTGTTTTCTGCAAAAGTAAAAGTAGCTGAACCACCTTTTTCAAATTTGGATCATTTTGAATTTAATTTTTATAATCTTGCGAGATATTGGAATGATGGCTTTACTGTTCCATGTCATTGTTGGTTTTTTAAGGCCAGTCTATTCCAAAATATCTCTTTCCCACAAGATTTAACAGCCCAAGAAGATTGGGTAATGTGGTTGTTAATTTTTCAACAGAAACCCAAAATATTTTATCTACAAAAACCATTGGCTTTGTATCGCAGAAATCCTTTTGGGCGAACCAATGCAGAAGGATTTTTTGATGAAACATTATTAGCGATACGCTATTTAAAACCTTTTTTAAAGGATAGTGATTTTCAGTTATTATATGAATCAGCTCTAATTAGGTCTAATAATAGTATTTTGTATTGGCGAAATAGGACTGATGCTTTAAAAAAATCCAATACATTTCAATTTGGGTTACTATGTAAAAAAGTAGTAAAAACAGTCGGTTTGTTGGTAATCGCAAAAAAAATATTTCATTCTCTACAACTAAATAAATAAACATTAATTTGCTCGCAATAGTAATTCCATACTACAAACACTCTTTTTTTGACGCCACCTTAGCATCCTTGTCAATTCAAACCAATATGCATTTTAAAGTGTATATAGGTGATGATGCTAGTCCTGAAAATCCAAATGATTTATTAAAAAAGTACAACGGAAAGTTTGATTTTGAATATTCTAGGTTTCAAGACAATCTTGGTGGAATTTCCTTAGTTCGGCAATGGGAGCGCTGTATTACGAAGACTCATGATGAGAAATGGATCATGATTTTAGGTGATGATGATGTCCTACAAGAAAATTGTGTAGCATCTTTTTACGCAAATTTAAGTGAAATAAATTCAAATGACTATAAAGTAGTACGATTTGCAACACAAGTTATTAATCAAGATAACAAACTAATTTCAGATATTTATTACCATCCAAAAATAGAAAACAGTGTAGATTTTGTAATGCGGAAATTACAAGGTCATACAAGAAGCTCATTAAGTGAATATATTTTTCATAAAAACACATTGATAACTACACAATTCATAGATTTTCCACTTGCTTGGTACAGTGATTTATTAGGAGTTTTAGAATTTTCAGATTTTAAAAATATTTTCACAATAAATGAGGCTTTAGTCTATTTTAGATTAAGTGGTCAAAACATAACAAGTAAAAACGATAATCTAGTCAATAAAAATATCGCTACTTATGCATTTTATTATTACTTAATTGATAAAAAATCTCAATACTTTAATGCTTTGCAACAGCAGTTTTTACTATCAAGACTTGAAAACACTTTTATAGATAATAAGCGTTATTTGCATTTTTGGATAACATTCACCAGACTATATTTCTCTCAATTTTATATAACAAGATATTTGATCTTTATTTTAAAAATGGGTCGGATGGTTTTTAAAAAAATTATTCAATGAAGTTTTTAATTATAGAACAAGATTTGAGAATTTCAGGAACAAGTCAAGGAATTATTTCGAGGTCTTTTCTAGTCAAATTGCGAAAGTCTTATCCTGATTCTATTATTGATGTAGTATACTTAAAAAATCATCCTAGCGATGATCAATTGCATTTATTACCAATAAATAATATTGAAACACATGTTTTAAATTTAAAAATACCTTTTTTCACAAAATTTAAGAACCGGTTTTATTGGCGATTATTTCATATCTCTTTAAATGAAAGACACATTCATAAAGTTTATGGCTCTTACATTGCAAATATAGATTACCGGAAATACAACCATATTTTTATTCGAAGTGCGGGTCTTGACTGCGAAACTATACTTGGTGCAAAAGACTTACCTATTTTAAAACAATCGATATTAACATTTAATGAGCCATATCCTAATTTTTGGTGTACAGGTTCTCAAAATAGTTTGAATAACTTAGACCTGTTTAGATTGAAAGAAATGCAACGAGTAATTTTTCAGTCTAAATCGTGCATGGCGACGGAATTATTATCACAAGATATGCAATATTTATATGGATCAAGAAAAAAATTCTATACTTTGCCACATCAGTTTTCCCTTGAAGCTTTTGATTTTTCAGACCAAAGTGGTGTAGTCAAAAAAACTAAAAAAATTGCTATTTCGTATCATGGAGCCATTCAATTTGGTCGCAACGCAGACAATCTTTTAGACGCTTACCAAGAATTAATTTCTGAAAATAGTAATTATAAGAAAAATACAGAATTTATTTTAAGACTTCGAGGTCAAGATAACGCCCGTCTTGCAAAAAAATATGAGCAGATTCAAAATATAAAGATCTTGGATTGCTTGAATTTTTCTAATTCATCCAATGAGCAAATTCATGAAACGGATATAACTATTATTTTAGAAAATGGACCGTTATATTGTAATATTCTAGTAGGCAAAGCCCCTTTTTTAGCGGCTTACAATAAACCAGTATTGTGTTTGTCTCCGTTGCGAAGCGAACTCAGGAATATCATAAAAGACAAGTCCTACATTGCTAATATGAATGATAAGCAAGAGATTAAAGAAAAATTAGCATTATTAATAGAAAATAGGCTGCAGTCAAATGAAGTCGTTCACCCATTTGGAGATTATTTTAGTGATGATAATTTTAAAAAAAGCATTGATGAAATTATTTCTCTTTAATTTTTTATAAATAGTTTTAAAATTTTTAATTTTTACCAACACTGTAACTATGCGAATCGGAATAAATCCTTTTAAAGACGTGCAAAAATTAAATATGTCCACCTATCATAGAATTGTAGTTGTGGTTTATATTCCTAATGAAGAAGGATTTTATGAAAATGCTATAACTGTTCTTAAATCATGTTTGGAGTCATTGTTTGAAACAATAAATTGCCACGCCGCTATTACAGTAGTTAATAACGGATCTTTCAGAAAGGTTGGGGATTTACTAAACTTTTATTCAGAACAAAATAAGATAGATACCTTAATTACTCATGCATATAATATTGGAAAAATTGATGCTCAAATTGGTGCGGCGAGAGCATCAAGAGAAGAAATTATTACATTAACGGATTCTGATATTTTGTTTTGTAATGGTTGGCAGGAAAATGTTGAAGAGATCTTTTCTACATTTCCAAACGTTGGATCGGTTTCCCCTATTCCGGTTCGGACAGGTATGTATGCGGGAACTAGCTCGGTATTAAAACAAATTTTATTAAGAAAATTAAAGTTTAGATTTATTGCTCTACCTAAAAACATGAAGGATTACAATAGATTCTTATCAAGCATTAATTGGGATTTAGACACTGATAGTAATAAAAAATGGCCGGTTGTAGAAAATAAAGGTGTAAAGGCTATTATAGGTAGTGCTCATCAGGTGCTAACTATTGATAGAAATATTTTATTTATGACAACTCCATCGAATCCGTCATTGACACTAGTCGGATCGAATTCGGAACATAATTATATTGATGTTCCCATTGATAAAGCAGGAAAGTTAAGATTGGCTACTTATAAAAATTTCGCATATCATATCGGAAATGAAATGGATGAATGGATGACTGATATTATAATAAATAATTCGTCAAACAAAAAAACGCAACAATTTGAATTGAAAACAAGTATTTTGAAAGATGTATTCAATTCCAAATTTGAAGGTAAGGTGTATAGTTTGCGTAAAATGATTATTAAAAAAATATTTGCTCTTGTATATGGAAAAGTTTATTAAAAAAGTCTCTATACTCATTACCACTAAAAATCGTTTGCTTGATTTAAAATATACTTTACTAAAAATTCAAAATCTATTAGACAGAGGTGATCTAGAATGTATTATTTGCGATGATGGATCTACAGATGGAACCATAGCATTTATTAAAGAAAATTATCCTAAGATAAGTATTTTAAGAAATGAGATTTCAAAAGGATTAATTTTTAGTAGGAATTTATTATTAGCAACAACAACTGCCCAATATGCTATTTCTCTAGATGACGATGCTCATTTTTTGACTGAAAATCCTCTCGATGTAGTACAAAACTATTTTCAAAACAATCCTAATTGTGGGGTTTTAGGATTCCGCATTTTTTGGGGAGTTACCGAACCAGCGATTACATGCACGAATCAAATGCCCAGTCGTGTAAAAGGATATGTCGGTTGTGGTCATGTTTGGAAAATGGATGCATGGCGCAAAGTTCCGAATTATCCAGAGTGGTTTGTTTTTTATGGTGAAGAGGACTTTGCAGGATATCATTCATTTAAAAAAAACGTCGAAATTCACTACCTACCAAGCGTTCTGGTGCATCATCGGGTAGATATTAAATTACGAAAAAAAGCAATCGATTACCGGTTGCGGTTAAGACGATCTTTGCGATCGGGATGGTATCTGTATCTTATGTTTTACCCTTTGAAAACTATTCCAAGATTGTTTTTTTATTCGCTGTGGATGCAAATTAGAAACAAAGTTTTAAAGGGAGATGTAATGGCAGCTCTTGCAATAGTGCAAGCTTTAGGCGATGTTATCATTCATATTCCAAAACTTTTAAAAAATTCTAACCGACTACAATACGATGAACTAAAATCTTATCGAAAGTTGCCGGACACAAAAATATATTGGTCACCAAAAGATGAAAGAAAAAATTAAAATATATAAAGACCGAGCAATTTTTGCAAATGAAATGCTTGATAAATATTATCAAACTTTCCCCAATACTATTATTAGTGATGTAGGATCTGGTTTTGGACACATGCAAAACAAAATTGAATCGCTTGGAGCAACTTGGCAACCTTTTGATTATGTTAGAAAAATTGACAAAGCCATAATTTGGAATTTAAACAAATCGTGCCCAATTGAAGCTAAAAATGCAGGAGCAGTCGTTTTTTTAGAGGTTTTAGAACACTTAGGAAATCCACAATTAGGGTTGCAAAATATAACTAATCATATGGAAGTAGGAGGGATTTTAATTTTAACTACTCCAAATCCTAGCTCAAGCCAAAACACTGTCAACTTGTTTTTAAAAGGAAGACTTTTTTCCTTTCAAGAAAAACACCTCGTTGAGCATCATGTTTTTACTCCTTGGGAGCATATCGTTCGCTTTTTTCTTGAAGAATGTGGATTTGAAATTTTAGAGTATGCTTGTATAGATATATCTAATTCAAAAAATAGAAATTCTAATTTTAAAGATATGTTTAAAAGAAAAATAGAAACAATTCTCGAAAAAAGAAATCCAAAAGCAATAGGAATGAGTTATGGTATAGTTGCAAGAAAAAAATAATTTTGAAAATGAAAAGTAAAACCATTGCCATAATTCCAGCTCGTGGAGGGTCTAAAAGATTGCCTAATAAAAATAGGCTTTTGCTTGGCGATTATCCGTTACTGGTGCACAGTATTTTATATGCGCAAGCCAATAGCGACATCATTGATGCGGTTTATGTTTCAACTGATGATTCAACAATCAAAGCAATTGCTCTGGCTTTTGGAGCCCAAGTGATTGATCGACCAGCCTTACTCTCGGGTGATTTAGAACCTACGGTTTCTGTTTTGCGACACGTACTGCAATCGATTCATGATGAAGTTGAAAACGTAATAGTATTGCAACCCACTAATCCGTTGCGCCCACTAAATTTGTTAAAAGAGTGCTTTGAGAAATTCCAAAATGAAAAAGTCGATAGTTTGTTTACCGTTACTCAAAACCATCAGAAATTTGGAGAAATTAAATCAGGGATCTTTGTTCCGTTCAATTACGAAATAGGTCAACGCAGCCAAGATCTAAAGCCGCTTTATTTTGAGAATGGAATGCTTTATATCACAAAAGCTGCACTTATTTTGGAGAATCGTATCATCTCAGAACAAGCATTTCCTTACCTTGTAAATCATGTTTTTGCCCAAGTTGATATTGACACACAAGAAGATTTCGATTACGCTGAATATTTAATAAAAAAAGTGTCTCGACAGCGCTCGGATAAAACTTAAATAATTGTCACCTCGAGCGATATAACTCCTAACTGGTATTATGAATCCTTATATAGAAATTGCTGGTAGAAAAATAGGCCAAGATTTCCCGCCTTTAGTTATTGCCGAAATAGGTATCAATCATGAAGGTTCTTTGCAAATTGCTAAACAAATGGTCGATGCAGCAAAACGTGCAGGAGTAGAAATTGTGAAACACCAAACGCATATCGTTGCAGATGAAATGAGTGGCGCTGCCAAAAAAGTAATTCCAGGTAATGCAAGCGTATCTATTTATGAAATTATGGAACGCTGTTCATTGAACGAAAGTGACGAACTGGAATTGAAAAATTATGTTGAAAGCAAGGGAATGATTTTTATATCAACGCCCTTCTCTCGTGCTGCAGCTGAAAGGTTGAAAAAAATGGATCTTCATGCCTACAAAATAGGTTCTGGTGAATGCAATAATTACCCACTATTGGAGCACATTGCTACTTTTGGAAAACCTGTAATTCTAAGCACTGGAATGAATACAATTGAAAGTGTTAGAAAAGCGGTTGCTATTTTTGACAAACTCAACATTCCAGTAGCACTTTTACATACGACAAATTTATACCCTACACCCATTCATTTGGTGCGTTATGGCGCTATGACACAATTGCACGGAGCCTTTCCTGACAAGGTATTTGGACTTTCTGATCATACCTTGAACAACAATGCTTGTTTGGGAGCAGTCGCTTTGGGTGCGAGCATTTTAGAACGTCATTTTACAGATCACATGCAACGTACAGGACCAGATATTGTGTGCAGTATGGATGAAAAAACCACATCTGAATTGATTGTTTCTTCCAATGAAATATGGCAAATGCGCGGCGGGACTAAGGAACCAGCTTTAGAAGAACAAGTTACAATAGACTTTGCTTTTGCAACTGTTTGCACTATTGCTACTATAAAGACAGGGGAGGTATTAACCAAAGAAAATATTTGGGTAAAACGTCCAGGAACAGGGAAAATTTTAGCAGAACATTTTAATGAAGTATTGGGGAAAATTGCAATACGTGATATTGAGAATGACGAACAGTTAGACTTTTCTGATTTTGAATGAAAACACCCCCAACCCCTCTCAAGAGTAGAGCGAGGAACGTAAATGAAGAAAGATTTTTAATTGACGTACCTGTTGACAAATTGAATAACAATAGTAGCAATATTCGAATTCCCCTCTTGAGAGAGGCTAGAAGCACGCACTTAAACAAGTTCTCCTAAAATCAAACCTGTTTACAAATTGAATAACAATAGTAGCAATATTCGAATTCCCCTCTTGAGAGAGGCTAGAAGCGCGTACTTAAACAAGTTCTCCTAAAATCAAACCTGTTGACAAATTAAATAACAATAGTAGCAATATTCGAATTCCCCTCTTGAGAGAGGCTAGAAGTGCGTACTTAAACAAGTTCTCCTAAAATCAAACCTGTTGACAAATTGAATAACAATAGTAGCAATATTCGAATTTCCCTCTTGAGAGGGGCTAGGGGTGTGTAATTAGACAAGTTTTCCTAAAGTAAATTCGTTAACAAATAGAATATCAATAGTAGCAATATTCGAATTCCCCTCTTGAGGGGAGTGAGAAACGTAAATGAAGAAAGATTTTTAATTGACAAAACTGTTGAGAAATAACAATAGTAGCAATAATTGAATTCCCCTCTTGAGAGGGGCTATGGGTGTGTTATGTGGAACATGTACTTTCAAGAGTTTATTTAAAGAAATATATAATAAACAGTTCTGAATAGAAAAAAAACAATCTCAATCACACAATATTAAATCGAGCACAGTCGAGATTGGCTGTGATTCAATAAGATTAAAATTTGAAAATGAAAAAAGTAGTTTTCTTAACGGGAACAAGAGCTGATTTTGGTAAAATAAAATCACTCATTTCGATACTAGATAATGATCCAGAATTTGAAGTATTTGTTTTTGTTACAGGCATGCATTTACAAGAAACCTACGGATATACATTGATTGAAATTGAACGCTGTAATTTTACCAACGTGCATACGTTTGAAAATAGTACTCACGAAACCACCATGGATTTGACTTTGGCTAAAACCATCGAAGGATTGTCTAGCTATTGCAAAAAAGTAGATCCTGATTTAATTGTAGTTCATGGAGATCGAGTAGAAACTTTAGCGGGCGCTATTGTGGGTTCACTCAACAATATTCTAGTCGCTCATATAGAAGGTGGCGAACTCTCGGGAACAGTAGACGAGCTAATTCGACATAGTGTTTCTAAACTCAGTCACATTCATTTTGTTTCAAACGATGACGCTGCAAGGCGCTTAAAACAAATGGGAGAAATGGAATCTTCAATACATACTATTGGCTCTCCCGATATTGATATTATGTTTTCCGATGACTTACCAAATATTGACGACGTAAAAAAATATTACGAAATTCCTTTTGAGAATTTTGCTATTGTAATGTTTCATCCTGTGACAACCGAAGCTATTGCGATGAAAGCCTACGTTCAAAATTTTGTAGCTGCCTTACAAACCGATGTCCATAATTATATCGTTATTTATCCCAACAACGATTTAGGAAGCCAATGTATAATTGATGAATATCAAAAATTAAAAGGCAATGTTAGATTTCGTATTATTCCATCCCTTCGATTTGAATATTTTTTAACCTTATTAAAAAATGCACAATTTATTATCGGGAACAGTAGTGCCGGAATTCGGGAAGCACCGTATTACGGAATTCCGATTATAAACATTGGCACACGCCAACAAAATAGAGTGCTAAATTCGGATATTATAAATGTGGATTATGATATAAACAATATCAAACATGCTTTAAAAAGTGTAGTTTCACATAAAGTTAGTACTGATACAGCTCATTTTGGAGCAGGAAATAGTGCTCAATTATTTCTAAAAACCCTTCAAATGAGCAGTTTTTGGGAGATCAATCATCAGAAACAGTTCAAAGATAATTTTTAATATTTAAGGATTTGGATACTTCTTCAATAGCGTTAATAACTACAGTTCCAAAAAACTCATTGTCAATTCAAACAAAGCTTTACAAAAAAAGTACTTTTGCACTAGAGCAGCTCGTGCTAAAATTTTACGAGAAAATCTATAGAAAATTGACCAAATGAAAAAACTTGGAGTTGTAATTACTGATGGAGTAGGGTTCCGGAATTTTATATTGAGCGATTTTTTGGCAGAAGCCGAGAAATTATTCGATGAGGTAGTCATACTCTCTTGTTTGCCAGACCACATCTATAGAGGCTTTGTTACGCAATCAAGAATTATTGAACTGGATGTTTTTGAAGAAAGGTTCAAAACATGGTTTTTTCGAAAAGCCAAAGAAATAGCGCATTTGCAATTGTATAAAAATAATAATTTTGGAATTCAAGATAGTTTAAGAGTCAACACTACCGCATCTAAATCACCGAGAGGTTATGCAACCCGTTTTATTTTTAAACTTACCGCCTTTCTGCATTCTGAAAAATGGATTCAACGCTTTAATTTTTGGCAACATAAATCATTTAAAAGTAATTCGATAACTACTCAATATAAAACAATTTTAGAAAACGAGAATTTTGATTTATTGTTTTTTACTCACCAGCGACCGCCTTATATTGCCCCTCTGGTTTTTCAGGCAGCGCAATTAAAAGTGAAGACCGCTACATTTATTTTTTCTTGGGATAATTTGGCTTCCAAAGGAAGAATGGCAGCCAATTTTGATTTTTATTTGGTTTGGAGTGAATTAATGAAAACCGAATTGCAACAGTTTTACACTTCAGTTGAAGGAGGAAATATTCAGGTGGTTGGAACGCCACAATTTGAACCTTATGTGTTAGAAAGGTACCAAGTAACTAAAGCCGAATTTGTAGAGAAGTTCAGTTTAGATGATACTTTGAAAACGATTTGTTTTAGTTGTGGGGATATTTCAACGAGTAAAAATGATGAATTGTATATTGAAACTATTGCAGATGCGATTATCGCCAAAAAAATTAGAAATATAAATTTTATTGTGCGAACATCACCGGCTGAAGATCCGATACGTTTTGCTGCCTATGTAGCACGATATCCTTTTATAAAATGGAATTATCCCCAATGGGATTTATCGCGTCAAGGACACCAAGAAGCTTGGTCACAACGCATACCGACTATTGAAGACATCAAAGATTTGAGAAGCTTACTGGAGTTTTCTGATTTGAATATCAATATGTTGTCTACAATGAGTTTGGATTTTATTCAATTTGATAAGCCAGTAATTAATACTGTTTTTGGCACTGCTACAAACGGATTGTACGATGACCAACGATTTTTAAACTACGCCCATATTGTCAATGTAGTGAACAGTAACGCTACTAAAATTGTAAAAACTCAAGACGAACTGGTCAATGCCATACAAGTATACCTAGAAAATCCATATTTAGATTCCGTAAATCGAAAAAAATTATTGCAGTTACAAGTGAGTAAACCAGTTTCAAACACAGGAAACCGAATTGCAGCAACACTATTAAAATGGGTGTAAATAAAAAAATAGCGATTCTATGCAATTATGAATTGCTCCCTGAACGAGTAGGTGGAATGGATTATTTTTTTTGGCAATTTGACGCTAAGTGTAAGCAGAATAATATAGAAGTACATTGGTTTTTTCCGAATCGATCTGAGCATGGAGAATATGGGAATCTGACAATTTTTGATAGTAATAATCAAAATGTGGAGTCTTTTTTTCTTGATTTTTGTTTTCAAAATAATCCAAGCTATACTCATGTGATTACTCATTTTGTAGAATTGTGTACGCCATTTTTTTATAA
Organism: Flavobacterium frigidum; assembly: GCF_048286795.2. Lineage (NCBI taxonomy): Bacteria > Pseudomonadati > Bacteroidota > Flavobacteriia > Flavobacteriales > Flavobacteriaceae > Flavobacterium > Flavobacterium frigidum. The sequence goes on along the minus strand of NZ_JBLVPT020000008.1, from coordinate 71,192 downwards.
AATTAAAAGGTTTTCTAATGCAAAAGTTATTGCAGTTGATCATAATCCTAGACCTTTAAACGGCTATTCGGTAAAGAAGAAAATAGAAAAAAGATTAAAAGGAATACTCTTTTCAAGATATATTGATTTGTTTGTTGGCGTTTCTCAATATACGGTAAATGCATTAGTATATGATTTTGGTAATCACTTACAGCATAAGATAAAAACCATTTACAACGGCGTTATTATTGACGACATAAAAGTAAGACCTCAAAGGAATTATACAAACCCTACATTTTTAGTAACGTCACACTTAAGAGAGTCAAAAGGGATTCAAGATTTAATCGAGGCTGTTGCACGTTTACCTGTTGCTATAAAATCTAAATTGGTAATCGATATTTATGGTGACGGTCCTTATAAAGCTTTCCTTTTAAATAAAATACGGGACAAACAATTGGAGGTTAATTTTATTTTTAAAGGCAGTGTTTCGAACTTAAAAGAGCTTTATTGTCAGTATGATTATATGTTGCAGCCCACACACATGGAGTGTTTTAGCTTGTCTATTCTGGAGAGTTTAGCGGCAAATGTCCCTGTAATTACAACTAATGTTGGCGGTAACGAGGAAGTGATAACAAACAATAAAAATGGTTTTATTACTGCTGCAAAAGATATTTCGGCGCTACAACATGTAATTAAAAAAGTATATTTGGGCGATTTTAAAAGCACTCAAAATACCAGAGCATTAATTGAAACTCGTTTTTCATTAGATTCGATGGTGGATAATTATTTGAAATTAATTTAGCACAGCCCTACAATACGATATTATGTTCTTCAACTCCCTTTCTTTTGCTCTTTTTTTGCCACTTGTATTTGTATTATATTGGTTCGTTTTCAATAAAAATAAAAGCACTCAAAATGCTATTTTAATACTTGCGAGTTATTACTTCTACTCTTGCTGGGACTGGCGTTTCTTATTCTTGCTGGTTTTTTCCACTTTTTTAGATTACTATACTGGAATCCAAATTGAGAAAGCTAAATCTGAAAATAGCAGGAAATTTTGGTTTTGGTTGAGTATTAGTATGAACCTTGGTTTTTTGGGGATTTTTAAATATTACAACTTTTTTGCAGATTCTTTTTCTCAACTTTTGAATGGTTTTGGACTGCAAACGAGTCCGCTACTATTAAATGTTGTTCTCCCTGTTGGTATTTCTTTCTATACTTTTCATGGTCTATCTTATGTAATTGACATCTATTTAAAAAGAATAAGGGCCGAATATAACTTTGTCGATTATTCGTTGTTTGTTAGTTATTTCCCTTTGCTAGTAGCAGGTCCTATAGAACGAGCGACCCACTTGCTGCCTCAGGTAAAAGTAAAACGCAGTTTTAATTATCAAAAAGCAAAAGAAGGAATCTACCAATTTATTTGGGGTTTATTAAAAAAAGTAGTCATTGCTGATACATGCGCTACCTATGCCAATGCTATTTTTGATCATTATGAATCTATGAATTCGCTTTCGTTGCTTTTGGGAGCCGTGTATTTTGCTTTCCAGATTTATGGCGATTTTTCAGGGTACTCAGATATGGCATTGGGAATGTCAAAGCTTTTTGGGATTGATTTGTTGCGAAATTTTAATTATCCATACTTCTCTAGAGATATTGCTGAATTCTGGCGCAAATGGCATATTTCATTGTCGTCCTGGTTTCGGGATTATGTGTACATTCCTTTGGGCGGTAGCAGTGGAGGCATTGGCATGAAAATAAGGAACACGTTTATCATTTTTTTGGTAAGTGGTTTTTGGCATGGAGCCAATTGGACCTTTATCGCTTGGGGCTTTATCAATGCACTTTATTTTTTGCCATTGTTACTTTTGAATACAAACCGATCCAACATGGAAACCGTTTCATTGCAGTGGGATTTTAGTTCGGTTCGAGTGTTTTTAAACATTTTAAGCACATTTGCACTGACCTGTTTAGCATGGATATTTTTTAGAGCTAAATCAATTGGAGATGCTTTTGATTACATTAAACGAATGTTTTTAGATCTTAGCTTTGATTCGCAATATCTGGAGAACGAACGTTATAATTATGAATTGCTATTGCTGATTTTGGCTTTTGTACTGGTGGAGTGGAACAGCAGAACCCAAATTGAACCTATTTCAGGAAAGTATTCGTGGCTGAAATTAACATTATGTCTGGCGGCAATTGTAGCATTAGGAACCTATTCTGATTATAAAGAATTTATATATTTCCAGTTTTAATGAAAAATTTTTTATTATTCTCTTTAAAAATAGTAGTCTTAACTGTAGTAACTACTTTTGTTTTAGACTTTTTATATACCACTGTGTATTTGCAATCTTCCTCGAGAGGAAAAATTGAACACGTATACAACTCCACTGCAAAGAATTATGATGTTGTTATTCTTGGCTCATCCCGTGCGAACAATCATTTCGTAGCACCTATGTTTGAAAAAAACGGTTTGAAAACTTTTAATTACGGAATGAGCGGAGGTCATTTATTCGAAGCATCTTTAATTTTGAAATTAATGATTGAGAGAAAATATAAAATTCAAAACGTGATTATTGAAACAGATCTCAATTTGTCTAATGAAAAAAGAGCAGAAGGAATTGCTTCTAAGTTTTTACCTTACATTCATAACTCGAGTGTAGTAGAGAAACATTTTAGTCAGGAAAAGGATTTTTCAAAGTTGTTTTATATTCCTTTTTACCGGTACATTGTTTTCGATGCTCAAATTGGTTTTCGAGAAATGTTTTTCAATTTTATACATAAAAAAACCTCACATCTTCAAAATTTGGGATATTATCCTTTGGTAAACAAAAAAGGGAATATGAAAAATGATATTAGCGCTTTAAAGCCAATACGAAATAAATATTACGAAGAAATAAAGAAAATTTGTAAAGCAAATAACATCAATTTAATTGCTGTTATGACGCCAATGTGCGCCAATACAAAGGGGTTGGATTATTTTGAAAAAGTAAATAAAATCTATCCTGAAATCCATAATTATGAAAACGCAGTAGAAGGCGACCAGTATTTCTCTTCTTGTGGGCACATGAATGATGCGGGAGCAAGATTGTTTACGATGAGAATTATTAAGGATTTTTTAAAAAAAAAATAACCATATACTACTTTAAAAAAAATACGAAGCATCACTTCAAGTTTATTACGCCTGAAACCAAAAATCGTTACTCAAAAATCAAAAAATTGGATGAAAATAGCTTTTCTAACGCCTGAATATCCACATGCTTTTACTGGCAGTTCTGGCGGACTGGGAACGAGTATCAAAAATTTAGCAGTCGGACTATTGGCATCTGGTTGTACTGTTCGCGTTTTGGTATATGGTCAAAAGGAAGACAGTATTTTTGATGATGCCGGTATTTGCATTCAACAGATAAAAAATGTAAAACTTAAAGGGTTATCGTGGTACCTTACCAGAAAAAAACTCCAGCGGATCATTGATAGCCTATACCAAAAAAAGGAAATCGATTTGGTTGAAGCTCCCGATTGGACCGGAATCACCTCGTTTATACGTCCAAAAAAATGTCCTATTGTACTGAAATTGAACGGATCAGATGCTTATTTTTGTCATTTAGACCAGCGTCCCGTAAAATGGATTAATAAATTTCATGAAAAGCGAGCGCTTAATACTGCTGACGCTTTGCTCTCTGTAAGTCAGTTTACTGCTGATACCACCAATACGGTGTTTCATTTAGATAAAAATTTTTCTATTATTCCAAATTGTATTGATACTAATCTCTTTAGTAATGATGTTGATAGTATTAGTAATGATAATTCTATCTTGTACTTTGGGAGTTTAATTCGAAAAAAAGGATTGTTGGAGTTGCCATTGATTTTTAATGAAGTCATTCGAAAAAGTCCAGATACCAAATTGATTTTAGTGGGTAAAGATGTCCGAGATATTGAATCGGGGAATGTGTCGACTTGGAAAATGATGCAGCAATTATTTACACCTGAGGCAATTGCTAATGTTACTTATTTAAGAGTTGTTCCTTACCAAGAAATAAAAAGACACATTATAGAAACAACGGTATGTGTGTTTCCAACATTTGCAGAAGCTTTACCTGTTTCCTGGATCGAAGCAATGGCGATGGAAAAAGCAATTGTCGCTTCCAATATTGGCTGGGCTAGTGAAGTAATTGATGATGGGGTCAATGGATATTTGGTTCATCCAACGCAGCATAAAGCGTATGCTAATCGCATTGTAACTTTGCTTGAAAGTCCTGATTTGCGAAATCAATTTGGTTTATCAGCCCGTAAAAGTGTTATTGAAAAATTCAGTACAACAACAGTGGCGCAACAAAGTGTATCATTTTACCAAACTGTGGTCACCACTAAATTAAATCAGTAGCAGCAATATTGCTTGTGTCTATGCTGACTAGCATCTAAAAATAACAGTTTATGAAAGTCGATTTAAAGCAGTACCAAACAAAATCAGGAGAGATACTGTTGTACTGTGGAGCTCCTGATTTTGAAAAATTAGAATTTTTAGTACTCGAATCGGGAGATATTTGGCATAGTAGTTTTGAACAAGGTTACAAAAATGCGTTCTCAGAATTGGTATATCAAACGGCAGTTTTTTTCTGGTATTTAAATGATTTTGATGGTTTAGACCAATGTGTGAGCTGGAGAATTAATCCAAACGCATTTGTAATTCGGAAATCAGTTTGGGATATCTTAAATGGATTTGATGAAGAGTATCAAAATAAGCAACTAATGGCGCTCGATTTTGGGTATAATGCCTTGCGAAATGGAGGCGCAATTCCGTTATATGTTAAAGGTTTGTTTGTGCTATCAACTCATGAAAAAATTAAAATTAGTGCCAGAGACCGGTATGTTTTTTTTAGAAAAAATTTTAAAATAGAACATTCTTTTTACATGTTGTACCGTCAAGGTTTTTGGAGAATAGAAGAATGGAAAGGTTTTTTGTATGTGATAAAAAATTTTCAAAAAAGACCGATAGGTCCGAGAATAGCTCCAAGAAAATTGAATGCAATTCAAGGTAAACCAACTGTTAGTTATATTATTCCAACCATGATGCGGCAGGATTTTACAGTGAATTTATTGAATGATTTGAAGAACCAATCCTATCTGCCAACGCAAGTAATTGTTGTAGACGCAACACCAATCGACCAACTTAATTTCAGTTTGTACAATCCTGATAACTATCCTTTTGATGTGCAGTTTCAGCATCAAAATACGCAGGGAAGTTGTCGCGCCCGTAATGAAGCAATAGCTTTGTGTAAAGGGGATTATATTGTTTTTGGGGACGACGATATTCGTATTCCGCCAGATTTTATAGAGAATCATATTCGTTTATTGCAAACCTATAATGCCGGTGCTTGCAATGGCTTGGATATCCGAGCCGATAATCAGACTCAAGATTTGGAAGATTTACAAAAAAATGTATTGGATTATGAATCCAAAAGATGGATAGTTGGCGCAACACAAATGTTTAGTAATGCTAATTCCTGTGTAAAAAGAATGTTTGTCAATCAATTAGTAGGAAACGATATTAATTTTGACGGAGGATACGGAGAGGATAGTGATTTTGGGATGTCCTTATCGCAAATTGGAGTTGTAGTCTTGCATAATCCTTTTTCTGTAAACTTGCACCTCAAACCAGCAACAGGCGGTTATCGTTTTTGGGGAAACCAAGCAAAGATTAGTGGAAAACTAAGAAAAAAACAACCTTGGGAACTGGATGTGCCTGTAAGCGGAATAAGGCCCGTTCCTAGCCCAACCGTTTTGTATGGTATTCTTAAACATTACAGCGCAAAACAAGTTTTAGAATACAAAAAAAAGCATTTTTTTCTGTATCTTTTCAAAGGTTCGAAAATCAGATTTTTATGGCGTCTCATCCGAATACCTTATAAAAATAGGCAATTTGCCAAATCCCTATTTTATGCTAGAAAATTGTTAATACTAGGAAAAAGAACTAAGTAATGATAAATTTCTCTTTAATTGTATGCACGTACATGCGCCCACAGCCCTTGCTTAACTTATTGCAATCGGTTGCGAAACAGACGTGTTATCCCAATCAAATTTTAATTATAGATGGTTCAACAGACGAAACGACTCAAAAAGTAATTGCAGAAAGCACTTTTGTGAATTTGCAGTACTATAACGTACCGCCGGAAACACGCGGACTCACCAAACAAAGGAACTATGGTATCGCCAGAGTAAATGTTGATGCTGAGGTAATTTGTTTTCTAGACGACGATACCGTTTTAGAACGGGATTATTTTGAACAATTATTAAAAACATACGAAATCCATCCCGAAGCTTTGGGTGCAGGTGGTTATATTATTAATGAGTCTAAAACCGAATTTGTAGGTGTAGATTATCAGCCAAAAGTAACGGAATATTATTTTGATGGATGGACAAGAAACGATGGAAGCCGTTTTATTTTAAGAAAGAAATTGGGATTAGATAGTGATTGTCCGCCTGGCTATTCCTCATTATATTCACATGGTAGAAGTGTGGGTTTCCTGCCTCCAAGCGGTAAAATTTATGAAGTAGAGCTGTTGATGGGAGGAGTTTCTTCGTATCGAAAAGAGGTATTCGAAAAACAACAATTTTCAAATTATTTTGAAGGGTATGGCTTGTATGAAGATGCTGATTTTGCTTTACGGATAGCAAAAATGGGAAAACTATATTTGAATACAGCAGCGCAACTGTACCATTATCATGATGTTGAGGGAAGACCCAATCAATACCAATACGGGAAAATGGTAGTGCGAAATGGCTGGTATGTTTGGCGAGTGAAAAATCCAGATCCAAAATGGAGAGACTGGTTCAAGTGGCATGCCATTACTGTATTGTTAACGGCTATTAGATTTACAAATGCATTTACAACTGCCACAAAAAAGCAAGCTTTTACTGAGGCTTTGGGGCGCACTGTAGGTTGGTGGAGTTTGTGGTTCAATAAACCAATACTAAAATCGTAATGAAGTTTGTACTCTTCACAAATGTTCCGCATCATCAAGTTGACAACCTGTACTTTGCGTATTCGCCTTATGTTAGCGAAATGAATATTTGGGCAAAACATGTAGATGAATTTGTAGTTGTTGCTCCTTTAGTAAGTAAAGAGCTATCGGTTATTGATGCTTCCTATAGCCATCAAAACATGCAGTTTATTTCGGTTCCAAGTTTTGATTTGTTAACTGTTAACGCTATTCTGCGTACTTTTTTTAAACTTCCTATTTTGTTTTGGACCCTATACAAAGCCATGCGAGTTGCAGATCACATTCATTTGCGTTGCCCTGGTAATGTTGGGTTATTGGGTTGCTTGGTTCAAATTCTTTTTCCTAAAAAGCCTAAGTCCGCTAAATATGCTGGAAATTGGGATCCTAAATCTAAAACGCCTTGGTCGTATCAATTGCAACATTGGATTTTAAGCAATACTTTCTTAACCAGAAATATGAAAGTTTTAGTATACGGAGTTTGGGATGGTCAGTCTCAAAATATATATCCTTTTTTTACGGTGAGCTATTCTGAGATTGTCAAAGTGCGATTAGTTCCAAAAAAATTACAAACACCGATTGATTTTGCGTTTGTTGGAGTTTTAGTCAAAGGAAAGAATCCTTTATACGCCATTAAAATGATAGAGGATTTACATCGCAAAGGCCATCAGGTGCGCTTGTGTATTTATGGAGAAGGTATTGAACGAACACTACTCGAAAATTATATCGAAACAATGCAGCTAGACTCAGTAGTTTTTTTAAAAGGAAATCAAAGTACAGAAATAATTCAAAGAGCGTATCAAGAAAGTCATTTTGTGATTTTGCCATCCGCTAGCGAAGGCTGGCCCAAAGCTATTGCAGAAGGTATGTTTTGGGGTTGTGTTCCTCTTGCCACCCAAGTTTCTTGTATTCCTTTTATGCTAGACTTTGGAAATCGGGGGTTACTACTGACCATGGATTTAGCCAATGATTGTTTACAAATAGAAAAAATCATAAAAAATCAACTTCTTTATGACAACATGCAACATCAAGCGGCGACTTGGTCCCAAAAATATACTACAGAGCTTTTTGAATCAGAAATACTAAAGATTTTAAAATAATGCGCGTTCTTCAAATTATAGATTCACTTGAGGCTGCAGGTGCTGAGCGAATGGCAGTAAATTATGCTAATGCGTTGTCTAATGAAATTGATTTTTCGGGACTGGTGGCTACTCGAAAGGAAGGTAATTTGCGAAATCAGATCAACACTAATGTTCCGTATTTGTTTCTAAATAAAAGGAGTACGTTGGATAGTATTGCGTTACTCCAATTACGAAAATTCATTTTAAAAAATAATATTGAAATTATTCACGCACACGGCACCTCGTTTTTCTTTGCGTTTTTGTTAAAGTTAGTTTTGCCATCTATAAAATTGGTTTGGCATGATCATTTAGGGATACGAGAAAAGCAGAGTCAGATGCAAAATCTTTCGCTTATATTGTCTTCATTTACGTTTTCTGCTATTTTCGTCGTAAACCCAAAAATGAAAGAATGGGCTACCAGTAATTTATTTGCTAAAAAGGTATTTTTTATTCCCAATTTTGTTGAGGTTTCAAATGTGAATCTGGAGTCAACTATTTTGAAAGGACAGGTGGGAAAACGAATTGTATGTATTGCAAATTTAAAAAATCCTAAAAATCATATGGCGTTACTTTGTGCCTTTCATCAATTACAATTGTGCGATTTGGGATGGAGTTTGCATTTTGTAGGCAAGGATTTTCAGGATGATTATTCAACTGCTTTGAAAGAGTATGTTAACAATTTTGATTTGAATACTAGTGTTTTTATCTATGATGCTCAAGATGACATTCAGCATATTTTATCTCAAGCAACCATTGGAATACTTGCATCAACAGCTGAAGGATTTCCATTAGTTTTACTCGAATATGGATTAGCGCAACTGGCAGTTTTATCTACTAATGTCGGCTATTGTTCGAGTCTTATTAAGCCAAATTTTAGTGGTTTGCTTTTCAATCCGAATGATATTCAAGAACTTCAAAATCAATTAAAAATATTGATAAGTAATTCGGATTTTCGAAATCATATTGCTGTAAATTTGAGGCTTGAAGTGATCGAGAACTATTCGAGAGAAAAGATTATTCAAGCAGTAGTACAAAAGTATGCGGCAATTCTAGTGTAAAAAATGAAAAAAGAAGACCAATCCTATCTCTATTTAATTTTGTTCCATGTCCTTATTGGAGCATTGGCTTTCTATGTACCCTTGACTTCAAAAATATTTGGATATGGCATTTTTATTTTTGGGGCATACTACATTATTAAAAAACAAAATAGAAATAATGAAGCACTAATTGCAGCGGCTTATGTTGTAGGGAGTGAAGTTTTTTTGAGAATGACCGATGGCAATCCTTTGTATGAGATTTCTAAGTATGGGGTTATTGTTTATATTTTTATAGGAATGTATTATAATGGTTTTGCGAAAGGGGCTGCCCCCTATTGGATTTTTCTTCTGTTATTAATTCCAAGTGTAATTATTTCAACTTTTACTTTAAATTTTGATACGAATATTAGAAAGGCGATCGCATTTAATATTTCAGGTCCAGTTTGTTTGGGTTTAGCATCTTTGTACACTTTTAGACGTAAGATGACATTAGAAGAGATTAATACGGTTTTGTTAAGTATGGGATTGCCCATTGTTTCTTGTATGGTTTATTTAACGTTGTACACTCCTAATATTCGCGATGTGATCACCAGTACGCAGTCTAATTTTGAGACTTCAGGTGGTTACGGGCCCAACCAAGTGGCTACTATTTTAGGATTGGGAATGTTTATTTTTTTTTCTAGAATCATCTTAGATTCAAAAACAAAATTCCAAACCATTCTTAACCTTATACTAGTTTTAAATATCACGTATCGGGGGATGGTTACGTTTTCTAGAGGAGGTATGATTACGGGTTTTTTGATGATTATTTTGTTGTTGGCTTTTTTATATTTTAAATCTAATTTTAGTGGCAGGGTCAAACTCAACTACATTATTGTTTTTATGATAATCGGGATAATAGCTACTTGGACCTATACGTCTTATCAAACGGGCGGACTTATTGACAAACGATACGCCAATCAAGATGCCGTAGGAAGGGCTAAAGAGAGTCAATTTACAGGAAGGGAAGATGTTGCTCAAAACGAGATTGTCAGCTTCTTGAAAAACCCAATTTTTGGGGTAGGAGTGGGCAAAGGAGCCGAAATTAGAGAGGACGAAACAGGAGTTAAAGTCTTGTCTCATGATGAAATTACGCGCATGCTGGCCGAACACGGAACGCTTGGAATCTTAGGATTATTGATTTTATTTTTCACCCCTTTAGTATTGTACTTAGAGAACAAGTTTAATATGTTTTTGTTGTGTTTTGTTGCTTTTTGGTTTTTGACTATTAATCATGCCGCCATGCGAACCGCAGCGCCTGCTTTTGTTTATTCCTTATCACTATTAAATATCCAGTTGGGATTTCCTCGCAAAAAGGGAGACGATTGATAGTGGTACACACAAATTTTATCATAAATCTTTAACTTTTTAATGCTTCTTTTGTAAAACTACTTTTCAAGTTTGGACTTCAAAATTGACAGATAATAAACAAAATTGCCAATTATTTAAAAAATTGTTAAAAACAGTAACATTTCTTAAATTTATTTAAAATCAAAAGCGTTAAATTGCAATTGTAAAGCTATATAAACTATGTTTTTAGATCACAAAATACATTTTGAAATATCAGAGCGAAAGATGATCCTTCGAGTTTTCGATGTGTTTTTTGTTTTTGTTTTTTTAATTTTAATTGGAAATTATTTTGATGTAGATTATTTAGTTCGAGTTACAAATACTTGGTATTGGATGTTATTTCTTGGTGTCTACCTTAATTTTTTTGGTACTATTTTCGAAATGTATAATCTTCAAGTTGCCAGCAATCACTTTCAAGTATTCAGGAGTTTAATCCTTACCGCATCGACAACTGTTTTCGTGTACTTATTAACACCGATTTATTCTCCCGAACTTCCTTCGAAAAGAATTCAGATTGTTTTATTTTATCTGGTTGTTTTTTTTGCTCTATTGATGTGGCGCATGTTTTATGTTTCGTTTTTAGCTACTAATCGTTTTTTTCAAAATGCAGTTTTAATTTGTGATACCGAGCAGGTTCAAGAATTGATTGCAGGATTAGAGAATATTGACCCAAATTATAAAATAATAGCATTCGTTAATTCCGATACGGCTGAAGATGCCACAACAGATTATCCCTATTGTAAAAATATAAAAAGAGATTCTTTATTTTCTTTTGTGAAACAAAACAACATATCCGAAGTGGTGATTGCATCCCAAAAAACGGAAGGAATGACTCCTGATTTATATCAGCAATTACTTCGTTTATTAGAATCAAGCATCATCATTAGAGAATATACTCAGGTATATGAAAGTAAAACACAACGCATTCCGGTACAGCATATGTCTCGGGATTTTTATTGTTTCTTTCCTTTTAGCCGAAGCAACCAAAACAAACTCTACCTCATGAGTGTTCGGATTTTTGAAGTTTTACTTTCATTGCTAGGTGCAAGCATTGGCATTATAGTAACTCCATTTGTAGTTATGGGAAATACAATAGGAAATCGCGGGAAGTTGTTTTATACCCAAGAGCGTGTGGGTAAAGATGGCGTTGTTTTTGAAATTTTGAAATTTAGGACTATGGTTAGCAATGCCGAAACGAATGGTGCTGTTTTTACAACTACAAATGATGAGCGAGTGACGGTATTTGGAAAATTTTTAAGAAAAACTCGAATTGATGAATTTCCTCAATTCATAAATATTTTAAAAGGCGATATGGCAGTGATTGGTCCCCGACCTGAGCGTCCTTTTTTTGTTAAAGAAATTGCTAAAATTATGCCTTTTTATGAAACACGGCATATTATAAAACCAGGTCTCACAGGATGGGCGCAAGTGAATTATTCGTATGGTGCCACTATAGATGAGAGTTTGATAAAATTACAATACGACTTGTATTATATAAAACACCGAAGTATTTTTCTGGATTTAAGCATTGCTTTCAAAACAATTACTACTGTTTTATTTTACAGAGGACAGTAATTCAAATTCTTAAATTATTATTTCAAATTCTGATAGTGCCTTTGCTTTTTGTAATAAAAATAGGTGTTACTCAATTGCATAAGATTTTAGTGCAATTTTAAATGATAATTGGAATGCGTTTTTTATTTTGAATTGCTATTCTCACTAAAATAAATCCGTTGCATACTACTAAAGGTAATACTATCAGAAAATGTGATTTGTTGATCAGTACAAAAATGTAAATAATTAAAAAGAACACATTTACCACCGCCAGATTGTAAATACCTTTTTTGTTTTTGGTCCAATAAAAATAAAGCAACCCTAATAATGTAGGATTAAAAAGCAATATATTGTAATTGTATCCTAGTTCTAAATGTGACGAATACAGACCAATCCACGTAAAAAAGATTCCTAATGATCCCATTACGCTGAGGTAAAATAGATTGATGGGTTTCTTGTTTAATAACACAATAAACGCAAGGAAGAGAATATAGGTGTAGTGATTATTCCACCACGAAATCGGTGTTTCTTTTTTGAATTCAATCAAAGTTTTATTTTCTGAGGCTAGTAAATGACCTTCATAAGAAACTTTTTGTAAGTTTTTAAGCAGTTCAAAGGGTAGGAAAATTTTGGTTCCCATTTCATCTACTTTTGTGCCAAAAATAATGCTGGTTCCTAGTTTTTCATAAAAATGACCATCAAAATAGGGAAATAAAATGGTTCTGTAGGTACGATCAGTATCTGAATTTTTGACAATAGCGGATGTGTTTAGTGTTTTATTGATAATATCAACAACCATCGAAGTGCAGTTTTTGTCTATAAATTTATAGGTGTAATGACTATCGCCCGATGCTAACGAGGTATTCAGGTTATCAAATAATTTTTGTTTCATGGCGAGTGAAATATTAAGTTCCTGCTCATAAACCGATCGTTGTTCGTATCCATATTGATTAATAAATTCCAGATAGGAATGTGCAACTGCAAAATATTGCAAATCACCTTTCACGAATTTCATAACAAAATTTGGAGTACTAAAATCAAAAGCACCATAATTGTATACCACATCAACACCTAGAACCGCATCACTTACGCGAATAGCTGTATGTCCAAAAAGAGAGTAGGATTCATTTCCTGTTCCACAAGTAATAATGCTGACTTTTGCGGCATTTGATAAGGAAATGGTTTGTCCAAAACTATAACTAGCTGTAAAAATCAAAAGAAAAAGTAGTACTGTTTTTTTGAAAGAAGGTAGGTTCATTTTTTTAAATGTTTGAATTTTAAATTAATTTCGGAACATGCCTAAGTCCACCTTAATAGAAAATATATTAGAATACAACGCTGTACTTTGATTGCCTAGATCAGTAAGTGCATAATCAATTTGAATGCCTTTGTATTTGAATCCCAGTCCAATATTAGGTTGAAAACCTACTTTTTCAGAATTGTCAAGTTGTTGTACATTTTGAAAATTACCTACACCAGCACGAACGAAAACCAAATCAGTATAGCCAAATTCTAATCCTAAAGCTGGATCTACACTTACAAAATTAGTAGCGATAAGGTCGTTGGTTTTAGCAAACCGCATGTTCATATTGGCAGCAGCCAGAATGCTATAGTCGTATCGAATAATGAATTTTTTAGCGATTCCCAATTGTGCTTTTGGGGCTGTAATTTCAGTACTCTCTGGTAATTCTTGATTCTCTCCAGGTATGGCATTTGCGATTTTCTTATATTCGTCTTCGTCTATATTCCAAACGTTATAGGTTGTCGTTATATCGCGGAGCATTAATCCAAATTGCCAATTATTTTTTTCGAATTGTACTCCTACATCAAAACCAAAACCCCAGGAGTTGGCAAATTTACCTATAATTCTTCGGATCACTTTCGCGTTTACACCATATTGAAATCCAGGAACAGGCAGTTTGCGTGCGTACGAAAAAGTAAAGCCATAGTCAGCCGTTGAAAAAAGACTGATGCGATTGTAATCAATATTGCCTTGACTGTCGATTAATTCTGTTGTATTTAAAATATCGTCAACACCAAAACGAATTAAGGAAATTCCCCAAGCACTTCTATCATCAATAGGGCTAGCATAAGCCAAATAATCGTATTGGGCTATATTGGCAAAATAATTAGCATGCATGGCGGCCACTTGTTGGTCCTCAAGATTGATTAATCCCGATGGATTCCAATACCCAGAATTCACGTCGCTAGTCGCAGCCACCATCGTGTTAGACATGCCTAATGCTTTGGCATCCACGCCGATATTCATAAACTCATTCGAGTATTTACGTACGGTTTGGCTATAATGAAGTGTACTGACCAATACCGCGGCTATTAGGAAGCTTGTTTTCAATGGGGTCTTTTTTACAATCGATAGGACTGTTTAATTTTTATCAAAAATATAATTTTTTAGCGAGCTTATTTCTCCTTTTCAACAAATAAATTTAAGAATGAATGAGCTGCAATAGAATATTGTTAGTACATCTTTTGTCTCTTTAGAAATTCAGAAGTTTCTAAATTCTGGTGCTGTTAATAATAATGCCCGGAGAGTTTCTTTCAAATCTTCCTTACAAAACGTATTTTCGATCCACATATTATACTAAATTTGCCAACTGTGGTTTACCAAATAGTATACATATGACAATCAAAAAACACATACCCAACACGATTACTTTACTCAACCTTTTCTGCGGTTGCATTGCTCTTATTTTTGCATTTAACCAAGATTTTGAAATTGCATTTTATTTTGTTTGCTTGGGTATTTTCTTAGATTTTTTTGATGGCTTTTTTGCACGGTTGTTCCACGTTTCGAGTCCGCTTGGTTTACAGTTGGATTCTTTGGCAGATATGGTTACCAGTGGTGTGGTGCCAGGCTTAGTAATGTTTCAAATGATGATTGATCATTCGTCTACTGCAGTGGTCGCCCATATGCAATGGTTTCCTTATTTGGGTTTTTTAATTACATTGGGTTCTTGTTACCGCTTAGCGAATTTTAATATCGATACCCGTCAAACCGACTCTTTTATAGGTTTGCCAACGCCAGCAAATACCTTGTTTATTTTAAGTTTGCCTTTGGTGTTGAAGTATACTGATTCTCTAATTCTCATCGAACTATTGACAAATCCTTGGTTTTTATTAGTGATATCTGTTTTGAGTGTTTATATGTTGAATGCTGAAATTCCGTTATTTTCTTTGAAGATCAAGAAATTTAGTTTTAAAGAAAATGCACTTCAAATTGTCTTTTTAACTTTATCCCTCTTACTATTGATATTCTTGCGCTATTTAGGAATTCCGTTAGTGATTATTTTTTATGTCGTGTTGTCTGTAGTGAATAATAAAGTGCTTAAAAAGTAGTTTTTTTTGGATGAAAAGAAAAACGATCATAAGAAAAACTACGGTAGTTCGTAAACCTAAAAAGAAAGGAACTGTTTTATCCGGAAAGCTTTTACGTTACTGTATTGTTGCCGTTTTTTTAATGCTTTTTGCTGTCACAGTTTATCATTACAGGGGTGGTTTAGCGTACTATTTTAGTTTTAAATCAGATAAAGTACTGCGGGAAGAAAGCGAGGCTAAACGTATTTCTGATGTTCGAAACTATCAGGTTTTGGAAAAACATGAGGGAAAAAGTATCGGCTTGGATGTATCCGAATACCAAGGAAGGATTCGTTGGAGTTATGTTGACACTTTAGAAAAAAAATACCCATTGCATTTTGTGTTTATTCGGGCTACTGTTGGAAAAGACAGGAAAGATCTTCAGTTTAATAGAAATTGGCTTGGCGCCAAAGAAAACAAAATGATTCGAGGTGCCTATCATTACTATCGTCCCAATGAAAATTCACTCGAACAAGCGGCACTTTTTATTAAAACAGTACAACTCCAAAAAGGTGATTTGCCTCCCGTTTTAGATATTGAAAAATTGCCTAAAAACCAGTCGATTGAAAATCTTAAATTAGGATTGAAAAGATGGTTAAATGCTGTAGAAGCGCATTATGGTGTAAAACCTATCATTTATACTGGTGAACGGTATTACGATGATTTTTTGAAAGAAGAGTTCAGCGATTATCTTTTTTGGATAGCCAATTATAATTTTTACAGAGAAGAAATAGCCGAAGATTGGTTGTTTTGGCAATTTACCGAAAAGGCTTCCATTCCTGGAATTAAAGGGAATGTCGATGTCAATATTTACAATGGAGATTTGCAACAGTTGCGGTTTATTACTGTGGAGTAGTTTTTTAGTTGCCTTTCAATAATTTATCTACTTCGATTTTTAATTTTGGCAAGTGATTAGTGAGTATAGCCCAAATAGTTTCATCAGATATGTTATCATAAGCATGAATAACCTAGTTTCTCAATCCAACGATTGCGGTTGCATCAGTAATTTTTGAAGTGTAAGAACTGTCGGTCTTTAATATTCTATTTATGGCTTCTCCAATGATTTCAAGATTCCGTTCTACGGCTCTTTTTCTCATCAAGTTTTTTCTATATTCAAAAAAATCCATCTTTTCATCATTAAAATAACTATTTATCTCATCAATAGATACTTTGACATCATAGAGCCATTTTAGGATTTTTTTATCCATAAATCAATTCTTTATTTTCTTCAATTGAACTGATTAAGTAAGGGTTTTTTAAAGTTTGTTCTTCCACTAAATCAATTTCTCTGTGTAGTAAACTTTTAAGTTTGTTTTTAAGGTCGATGTAGTTTATGAAGTATAGTTTTAAATCAAAAGATTTAAATTTTACTAAAAAATCAATGTCACTTTTTTCATTAAAAGAAGAATTCGTTGCAGAACCAAAAAGATATAACTTTTCTACATTATGTGTTTCACATAAATTTTTAATTGTTTCTTTATTTTGGTTAATTATATTCATCTTTCAAAGGTATAGTTTTTTTAGATGTGTGTTTTTTGAAATGATTATTTTCTAATTAGGATATAGCAAGTACAAAAAAATTATTTCGAGCTTTCCTAAAATTCCAATTTCTTTTTTCTCAATTCAAAATTTTGCCCTAAATACACGCGGCGTACCATTTCATCTTCTACTAATTCTTCGGGAATACCAGCTTTAAGAATTCCGCCTTCAAACATCAAGTAGGTTTTGTCAGTAATAGCCAAGGTTTCCTGAACATTGTGATCCGTAATAAGAATTCCGATATTTTTATTTTTCAATTGGGCTACAATTCTTTGAATATCTTCAACAGCTACAGGATCGACACCCGCAAAAGGTTCATCCAATAATATGAATTTTGGATCAGTAGCCAAACAACGTGCAATTTCGGTACGACGGCGTTCGCCTCCAGATAGTAAATCCCCACGGTTGGTGCGAATGTGTTCTAAACTGAATTCTTCAATTAGACTTTCCATTTTTGCAACTTGTTCTGCTTTGGAAAGTTTGGTCAATTGCAGTACGCTTAATATGTTGTCTTCGATGCTTAATTTTCTAAAAACAGAAGCTTCCTGCGCTAAATAACCAATTCCCTGTTGTGCTCTCTTGTACATTGGGTAATCAGTGATGTTCAAATCGTCCAGAAATATATTCCCTGAATTTGGTTTAACCAATCCTACAATCATATAAAATGAAGTTGTTTTTCCGGCACCGTTAGGACCAAGAAGTCCCACGATTTCGCCTTGATTCACTTCTACCGAAATGCCTTTTACTACACTTCTTCCTTTGTAAGTTTTGATTAAATTTTCGGCTCTTAATTTCATTTTTTTTAGTTTGATCGTTTAAACGGGTTAACTATTTATTCGTTTAATTTTTTAATCGTATAAATAAACGAATAAACAATTAAACGATTTAACTTCTTAACAATTTATTTGGTAGTTGCTTCTTCTAATGCTTCCCAAAATTCATATGCTCTTCGTAAATGTGGCACTACGATTGTTCCTCCCACAAGAGTTGCAATTCCCATAGCTTCCATCATTTCTTCTTTGGTAACCCCTTCCTTGTGGCTGGTTTCCAAATGGTATTTTACGCAGTCATCGCATCTTAAAACTGCCGAAGCTACTAATCCCAAAAGTTCTTTTGTTTTTACATCTAGTGCTCCCGCAGCATAGGCATTGGTGTCTAGATTAAAAATGCGTTTTACAATTTTATTATTGTCTGCCAATAATTTTTCGTTCATTTTAGAACGGTACTCGTTGAATTCTTCTATGATATCAGCCATTTACTTTTTTTTGATTTTTTACTACTATTTTTGAAATGAAGATGCTAGCTTCGTATATTAACAACATCGGAATGGTTACAATAATTTGACTCACAACGTCTGGAGGAGTTACAATTGCTGCTACAATTAAAATTATAATAACTGCATATTTCCAGTATTTTCGTAAGAATTCCGGCGTTACTAATCCTAGTTTAGTTAGGAAATAGATAATTATGGGTAATTCAAAAAATAATCCGCAAGCGATTACACTTGTTTTTACCATTCCGATGTACGAGTCGATACTAAACTGATTTTTAACAACCGTACTAACGGTGAACGTAGCAAAAAAGTTAACAGACATGGGTACAATGACATAATAACCAAAAAGTACGCCCAAAAAGAACAGTAATGATGATGAGATGATAAAAAGTCTTGCGTGTTTTTTCTCTTTTTCATACAAGGCAGGACTGATGAATTTCCATACTTCCCATAGGATGAATGGAAAACCTAGAATAAATCCGGCAGTAATACAAGTCCAAATCAACACGTTAATTTGGCCCTCCATATTGGTGTTTTGGATGATGAAAGGCATGTCTGTCACACAAATACTCTCTGCGAAACCCAATTGATTAGACAGGTCGCAAAAAAACCGATAGGTAACGAAATTAGCATTAGTTGGACCAAAAATGATCACGTCAAAGATGTAATCACTCACAAAAAAAGTAACGGTTGCAAGGATTAAAATTGCAATAGTACTTCGAACCAACAACCATCTTAATTCTTCAAGATGATCTAAAAACGACATTTCATTTAAGTTTTTTTTTGCCATTATAGTATTCCTTCTTTTAAAATATCATGTAAATGTAACACTCCTTGGTACACACCTTCATCGACCACAACTAATTGTGTGATTGAAAAATCTTCCAAGATATTCAATGCATCTACGACCATAGCGGTAGATGGAATTAATTTTGGATTTTTGGTCATAATGTCTTTTGCAGTCAAATCGCTAAATGAATCTCTGTCGTTCAACATGCGTCTTATGTCTCCATCTGTGATAATTCCTACTACTCTTTCTGCATCGACCACTGCTGTAACACCCAAGCGTTTTTCAGATATTTCGAAAATAACCTTTTTAATTGACGCATCAGGTGAAACCATAGGTTTTAGAGTATGTTCTAATAAATCTTTTACGCGCAACAATAATTTTTTGCCTAATGCGCCACCAGGATGGTAAACAGCAAAATCTTCCGGCTTAAAATCACGCATTTCCATTAAGCAAACGGCAAGTGCATCGCCCATAACTAATTGCGCAGTTGTGCTGTTTGTTGGCGCTAAATTATTAGGACAAGCTTCAGAATCTACTGTGGTGTTCAAAACAAAATCGGCACCTTTTGCCAGAAAAGAACCTGTGTTTCCTGTTATGGCTATTACTGTATTTCCAAATCGTTTTAAAAGTGGTACCAGAACTTTAATTTCTGGACTGTTCCCGCTTTTAGAGATACAAATGATACTATCGCCATTTTGAATCATCCCTAAATCCCCGTGTATTGCCTCTGAGGCATGAAGAAATAGTGATGGAGTTCCAGTGGAGTTAAATGTTGCGACCATTTTTTGAGCAATAATAGCACTTTTTCCTATTCCTGTTACAATTAATCGTCCTTTAGAATTGTAGATATTTTGTGTTGCTTTAATAAAGTTTTCATCAAGAAAATCAGTTAGTTTGGCAATAGATTCGCTTTCCGATAAAATAGTTTTTTTGGCGCTAGCCAATATATTTTCTTTAGATATCAAAACAGAATAATTAAAATTTGTGTGTGTAAAAGAAATTTGTACCTTTAGGTATCGCAAATTTAAACAAAATACCACATAATAAAGAATGAATTCAAACGAAATTGACATACATAAAGAATTAAAGAAATATTTTGGCTTTAGCCAATTTAAGGGGCTGCAGGAACAAGTCATAAAATGTATCTTAAACCAAGAGAATACCTTTGTGATCATGCCTACAGGAGGAGGAAAATCACTGTGTTATCAATTGCCTGCTTTGATTCAAGAAGGTACTGCTATAGTAGTTTCGCCTCTAATTGCTTTAATGAAAAATCAAGTGGATGCCATTCGAAGTTTATCCTCAGAAAACGGGGTGGCTCATGTATTAAATTCATCTCTTAACAAAACTGAAATTACACAAGTAAAAAAAGACATTACTTCTGGATTGACAAAGTTGCTTTATGTGGCTCCTGAATCCTTGACAAAGGAGGAGAATATTAACTTTCTAAAAAATGTAACTATTTCTTTTGTAGCTATAGACGAAGCGCATTGTATTTCTGAATGGGGCCATGATTTTAGACCGGAATATCGAAATCTAAAGCATATCATTAAGCAATTAGGTGATGTTCCTATTATTGGTCTTACCGCTACAGCTACACCCAAAGTACAAGAAGATATTCTCAAAAACTTAGACATGTCTGATGCGACTACTTTTAAAGCATCCTTTAACAGACCAAATTTATATTACGAAGTACGCACCAAAACAAAAAATATAGAATCGGATATTATTCGTTTTATCAAACAACATAAAGGAAAATCAGGAATTATTTATTGCTTGAGCCGCAAAAAAGTAGAAGCTATCGCTGAAGTGCTTCAAGTAAACGGAATTAGTGCCGTGCCGTATCATGCTGGATTAGATGCCAAAACTCGCGCCAGACATCAAGATATGTTCCTGATGGAAGATGTGGATGTTGTAGTTGCCACCATTGCTTTTGGGATGGGAATTGACAAACCAGATGTGCGTTTTGTCATTCACCATGACATCCCTAAATCACTGGAGAGTTATTACCAGGAAACGGGTCGCGCAGGTCGTGACGGTGGCGAAGGGCATTGTTTAGCGTATTACTCGTATAAAGATGTAGAAAAATTAGAAAAATTCATGTCGGGCAAACCTATAGCAGAACAAGAGATTGGATTTGCTTTATTGCAGGAGGTTGTGGCTTACGCCGAAACATCAATGTCTAGAAGGAGGTTCTTGTTGCATTATTTCGGAGAGGAATTTGACGAAGTGACAGGAGATGGTGCTGATATGGATGACAATGTTCGCAACCCAAAAACAAAAGTAGAAGCTTGCGATCAAGTGGTGAAATTACTAGAAGTAGTTCGCGATACCAAACATTTATACAAATCGAAAGAAGTTGTTTTTACGCTTATTGGACGAGTCAATGCGGTCATAAAGGCACATCGAACAGATACGCAATCGTTTTTTGGTTGCGGTTCTGAGTTTGATGAAAAATATTGGATGGCTTTACTGAGGCAGGTTCTTGTAGCTGGATTTTTATCCAAAGACATTGAGACGTATGGTATTGTAAAAATTACTGAAAAGGGATTGGATTTTATCAAGAATAAGGAATCCTTTATGATGTCTGAAGATCATGAATACAACGAGTCAGAAGATGAAGCCATTGTCACTGCCGCCAAAGCTGGTGGTACCGCCGATGAAGTATTAATGGGTATGTTGCGTGATTTGCGTAAAAAAGTAGCTAAAAAATTAGGCGTACCTCCATTTGTGGTATTTCAAGATCCTTCGCTTGAAGATATGGCTTTGAAATATCCTATTTCACAAGAGGAATTAATAAACGCCCATGGAGTAGGAGAGGGTAAAGCTAAAAAATATGGTGCAGCGTTCTTAGAATTAATAAGTCGTTATGTCGCTGATAATGATATTATTCGCCCAGAAGATTTGGTAGTAAAGTCAACTGGAGTCAACTCAGTCAATAAGCTATATATTATTCAAAACATCGACAGAAAATTATCGCTTGATGATATCGCTTCCGCTAAAGGGTTGAAGATGGATGATTTGATAAAAGAAATGGAACAAATAGTGTATTCAGGAACCAAACTGAATATTAAATATTGGATTGATGATATGCTTGACGATGAGCAACAGGAAGAAATTCATGACTATTTCATGGAATCGGAATCGGATAATATAGAAAATGCACTCAGAGAATTTGATGGAGATTATGATATTGATGAACTGCGATTGATGCGCATCAAATTCATAAGTGAAGTAGCAAATTAACAGGCTCTCACTTTAAAAAAGGCATTAGAATACTATTAAAATTCTCTGTATGATTTTAAGCATTATTATCCCAACATTTAATGAAGCAGCAATAATTGGAAAAACAATCACGTATTTGCAAAATAATCTGTTGGGCAAAGCGTATGAAATAATTATTTCAGATGCTGGTAGTACCGATAATACCATTGCAATAGCGCAAAGTTTAGGCATAAAAGCATTGCACTCACCACTCAAAGGGCGTGCCGGACAAATGAATTATGGTGCACAGAATGCTACTGGAACAGTTTACTTTTTTGTTCATGCAGATTGTTTACCACCACCTACTTTTTTTGATCTGATAGAAAATGCAATTCAAAACAATTTCGATTGTGGTAGTTTTAGAACACGATTTGATAGTTCTAATTTGTTGCTCCGAATAAATTCTTTTTTTACTCAATTCAATTACCTTTTCTTTAGAGGTGGTGACCAAGGCATTTTTGTAACCAAAAAAGTGTGGGATCAAGTGGGCTCATACAATGAGGAAATGTTTATTATGGAAGACTATGACTACTTGGAGCGACTTTGGAAAAATGCTACTTTCAAACTTATTCCAAAACCAACATTAGTTTCTGCAAGAAAATATGAGGAAAACTCCTGGTTAACCGTTCAGCTGGCTAATTTAAAAATAGTTAATATGTATAAAAAAGGTGCTTCGCAATCGGATATGATCAATGAATATAAAGAACTTTTAAGCTATCGAAAAAATGCATTTTAAAGATAAAGTGGTCTGGATTACTGGTGCTTCATCTGGCATTGGCAAAGAATTAGCCATTCAATTGTCTCGACAAGGTGCAACACTTATTCTAACCTCTTCTAATAAATCACTTTTGAAGGATGTAGCTGCCGAATTGAACTATTCAAAAGTCTATATTTTACCATATGATTTATTGAATATTGATGGTTTACCCGATCTTGTATCTCGTGCTTTAACACTAGAAGGTACTATTGACTGCGTGATCCAAAGCGCGGGAATTAGTCAGCGTGCCGAAGCATCAGAAACGGGTATTGCTGTTTATAAAAAATTAATGGACCTCAATTATTTTGCTCCAGTTGCAATTACACAAGCCATATTACCTCATTTTAAAAAACACAATAAAGGCAATATTACCGTAATTAGTAGTATTGCTGGTTTAATTGGTTTCCCACTTCGTTCGGGTTATTCCGCATCGAAACACGCCATTAAGGGGTATTTAGAAACGCTACAATGCGAATTGTATAAAACCAATATTACTGTTTCTATCGTATATCCAGGAAGGATCGACACCAATATATCTAAAAATGCCTTATTAGGTGATGGTCAGCAATTTGGCGAGACGGATGCGAACAATGAAGTTGGCATGAAAGTCGATGTTTGTGCCAAAAAAATAATTAGTGGTATAAAATCCAATAAAAAAACGGTTATTATTGGTCAAGCGGAGCGACTCTTGTTATGGTTGTGGTGGTTTGTTCCTTCGCTGTACTATAAAATCGCACATTCAAAAGGTTTACAAAAATAATTTAAGTAGGTTATGCATCAATTTTTATCAGGAATTCAACAAATCGGAATTGGAGTATGTGATGCCGAAACGGCTAAACATACGTACAAACATTTATTTGGAATGGATGTTTTAATTTTTGATGATGAAGCTAAAGCCAGTTTAATGACACAATATACTGGCGGCCAAGAATTCAATAGAAGAGCAATCTTAACGATGAATTTACAAGGTGGAGGCGGTTTTGAGCTATGGCAGTTTTTGGATCGAGTTCCGAGTAAAGTAAAGACGGTCAATTTGGGTGATATCGGAATTTTTGCTGCCATTATTAAATCGGCTGATATTTGTAAATCACATCAAAGGCTTTCCAATATTTCGGGACTAAATACTTCAAAATTGAATAGTTGTGAAAGTGGTATCCACTATTTTTATGTAACAGATGCCCAAGGCAATACCTTCAAAATAGTTCCATCCGAGGATTGGTTTCAAAAAGATAAACATGATTTGGGAGGTGTGATTGGTGCTGTAATTGGAGTGTCAAATATAGAAAAGTCGATCGAGTTTTACCAAACTATCCTGGGGCTAGATACCATACTTTATGATATCAAAATCAATGAAAATAATCATAATTTCAGAAAAGTTGGACTCCATAAAAGCGCTACTGGTAAAGGTGCTTTTAATAAATTATTAGGAAATGTTACGATTGAATTGATTCAAAATTTAGATCAACAGGCACCCAAAATTTACAGAAATAGGTATTGGGGTGATTGTGGTTTTATTCATCTTTGTTTTGACGTAATAGCCATGGACGATTTAAAAACACACGTGCAAAGTCGGGGATTAGATTTTACTGTTGACAGCAATAATACCTTTGCAATGGATAATGCGTCTGGACGCTTTTGTTACATAGAAGATCCTGATGGTACCTTAATTGAACTCGTTGAAACACATAGAGTGCCTATCCTGAAAAAAATGGGTTGGTATTTAGATTTAAGAAAGCGAAATCAGGAAAAACCATTACCCAAATGGATGATAAAAATGTTGGCTTTAAGTAAAGTAAAGTAATTTACAAACTCTTGTACAGTTTGTAGCACCAAGCACTCACGGGCATTGTCATGAAAAATAAAAGTCCAATTTTAAAATTGAGAAGTATTGTAATTACTATAGAAAACAGTACAATGATAATAGGGTAAAAAAGCAGTAACATTCCAAATAACACAGAATCGTAAAACACCGTATTTTTTGTTTTCTTCAAAGCCATTCTTTTAAAAATGTGATAGATCCAATAATTCCCTAAAAAGCCAATTAATGCCGGAATAGCCAGCAAAATCCTCTTAATTTTGGTTGCTATTGTATTTGACTTAGGAAATAAAGTAACATCTGAAAGGTCGTTTTTCACAATCATTTTTTGTAAAATACCAACTTTTAGCAACTCGGTAAACGAATTGTAGAATGTAGCTTCTGGGTTTTTAGTTAAAGTTTCAGGTTTGAAACTCGCGTTAAAATTAAGAATACTGTCTTTTGGCTTTTTTGAAAATGAAGAATAATTGATGTTGGTAGGCACTATTTCTAAGTTTGTTATACCTTCTTTTAAAGCGAGTAAAGCAAGTCGAGCGGTCCCTTTTTTCAAAGGTCTTAGATTCCATTCGTTGACACAAATTCCTTCAGAAAAAATTAAAATAGTTTGATTCTGTTTCAGCAGCGTCAGACACATTTCGAAAGTCTCTATATTTTTACTTAAATTTTCTTTCCCTTCACTTAGTCTGTAAATGGGAATTAAATGCAAGTTTTTTAAAAAGAAGGCAACTAATGGTTTCTTAAAAGCATCTCCACGAGCCAGGAAATAAATGGGTTTGGGGCACTGAACTGCAATATTTATTGCATCAAAAAAGGAGTTAGGATGATTGCACGCTATGATTTTTGGTCCATCCAAAACAAAATTTGGATCAAAATAAGCCACAGTTTTGCGGCAATAGATTTTTATTGCGAGGGAAGCCGCTATTTTAAAAAGATGATACAACTTAGTTTATTTCCAATGTTCAGGTAAATCTTTTTCTTCGTCTATATCTGATAATTTTTCCAAATGATATGCAGTCAACGCTAGTTTTTCAAAATCATTTATGGTATCTGAAAAAACAGTATCTGTGCTCCAGTTTTTATTTTGAAAAAGAGGTTCATTCAAAAGTTTCATTCCCAATAAATAATAACCTCCATCATAAGTAGGTCCGATAACAACATCATGATTCTCTAATTTTGAAAAAGCGTCAGAAATTATTGCTGAGGTCAATTCAAAACAATCGCTTCCGATTATACAAACCGATTGATAACCAAGGCTAAAAACTTCTTCAAATGCAGCAGCCATACGTTGGCCTAAGTCTCCGTTAAACTGTAGTTTTTTATAATAATCAGTAGCGCTCCATTGATCGTCATTATTGATGGAATCCGAATAAAAGACAAATTTATCAGCATCAATTGGACTTGCAATAGATTGGGTGTGGGTCAAAAGTTTTTTATAAATTTCAAGTGCTCTTTCGTTACCAATAGTTTTTGCTAGGCGCGTTTTTACTTTCCCAAGTTCCGGATTTTTGGTAAAGAGTAGTATGGCATTTTTATTTTGCATAAAAAGTATAATAAAAAGCTGTAACTAAAATATTAGTTGCAGCTTTTGTTGTTTTAGCAACAGCCTCCACCGTTATAGTGAAAGGTTGATTCGCTAATGTAAATATCGTCTCTGTTCAAATCAGCAAGTGCTTGTGCGGTCTTATCGCACACTGCTAAAGGTTGATTTTTCAATAATGTGTGTCCTTTTTTATCATCAAAATAGGCATCTTTACCATAATAAATAGCGGCTTTACCAGTAAATACACATGCTCCATCCTCTGGCATTGGGTCTTTTATAGCGCACACTTCGATACTTTCGATAAAGATAAGCTCATCAGTAGCATAGTTCTCCGTATCTAAAATTCGGTACGGTCTTCTGCCTCTAATTTCGATAGTTCCAAAACCAACATCAGTCAGCATTTGTATGTATTCCTTAATTGGGATGCTTCCGCTTAGGCAAAGTGCTCTCAGGTGGTCATCGTTTCTCAAGGTTTCATTCATTTCTTGTTCACAGGTAGGATCGCTCATTACTAATCGTCCGCGTGGTTTTAGCACACGATACATTTCTTGCAATGCTTTTTTCAAATCTTCCGTCTTAAAAATATTGAACAAGCAATTCTGTGCTGCAATATCAATGCTTTCATCTTCAATAGGCAAGTTTAAAGCATCACCTTTTTTAAGTTCTACAAATTCGCTTTTGAACCAATCATTTTCTTGCTCTGCGATTATAAAATTTTGGCGTGAAGCTTCTAGCATTTCGTCAACAACATCTACACCTACAACACCCCCTTTTTGACGAGAAAAGTAGGAGAATTGCAATAACTCCATTCCACCGCCAACTCCTACATATAAAATTTTTGGATTGTTAATCAAGTCTTGAGCCGAAATTGTGCTTCCGCAACCATAATTCATTTCTTGCATTATTTTTGGAATTTCAAGGCCTGGGAATTTCCAAATAGGTGTGGTTGTACAACATAATCCTACGTCTGGGGTTAGTGCTGCATCTCGGTATAAGTTGACGGTTGCGTCTAAATAATTTTCCATTTTAGTAAGTAGTTTTTTTTAAAGTTTGTTCTTTTGTTATTGAACTTCTAAAGTTTATTTTTGTTTGATATAATTTAGGTTGACTTATATTTTTTTAGTTGCTATTAATTAAGCAACTGCACCGCCACAGCTACTTCCAGAGCCAGCCGTACAACCATAACAATGATTGCTAACAATGATATTTCTATTTAATAGTGAATCGGAATTGTACTCAGATATGTGTTGTGAATCTCTGCAAGCCACTTTTAACTCAAGCATTTGATTGAAATCACAATCATAAATATAGCCATCCCAACCAATAGAAATGGTATTTCTACACATCACATTCAATGCAGCTGTTGGGTTAAACGCATCAATAAGTTTACTCATATAGTATTCAAAATTTCCAGAGGAGACTAAGTAATCCAAATAACGAGATACTGGTAAATTTGTTATCGCAAATAAATTATTGAACACAATACCAAAATCTTTTTCAAGTGCAAGTTTGTATTCTTTTTCGAGGGCATTTTGATCTGGAGGTAAAAAGGCACCTGCAGGATTGTAAACTAAATTTAATGTTAAGCCAGAAGCCTCTTTCCCGTATCCTACTTCATTCAGCATTTTTAATGCTTTTATGGAGCTTTCAAAAACACCATTGCCTCGTTGTTTATCCGTTCTATCTTTAGAGTAAGAGGGCAAAGAGGATATTACTTCTACTTTGTGTTTTTTAAAGAATTCCGGTAAGTTATTGTATTTTTTATTGGCAGTGATGATCGTTAGATTGCATCGTACATACATTTGAATGCCTAGTGCACTAATTTCCTCGACAAACCATCTAAAATTTGGATTCATCTCTGGTGCGCCTCCCGTCATATCAACCACTTTGTAATTAGGATTTAATTTCAAAATTTCTAAAATTATCTCCATGGTTTCTTTGGTCATGATCTCTTTACGATCGGGACCCGCATCTACATGGCAATGCGTACAAACTTGGTTGCACATTTTACCTAGATTGATTTGAAACACTTCCAAGGCGGTCGGTGGCAAGGGATTCAAATTGATTTCCTTTAATTTCGTTCTAAATGGAGTGAACTCCTCTGGATTTTGTTCTAAAAGGTTGATTTGATTGGCTGCCTTTGACAAAGAATTGGCATTGGATTTTAATGATTTTAGTTTGATTCTCTTGAACTCGCTCATAAACTAATTTTCTTAACTTTATTCATCATTTGAACTCCGTGAACTAAACTTGCACCGCCACGTATAGCTGCTGCAACATGAACTGCTTCCATCATTTGAGCCTCACTATATCCTTTTTCATAAGCATCAGAGCTGTAAGCATCTATACAATACGGGCATTGAACAGCATGGGATACTGCCAAAGCAATCAATGATTTTTCTCTGGCTGTCAAGGCGCCTTCTTTGAAAACTTCACCGTAATACCCAAAGAATTTTTCGCCCATTTCCTTTTGAAAATCGACTATGTTACCAAATTTTTTTAAATCGTCTGAATTGTAATAATTCTTGTCCATAAGTATTATTATTTAAAATTTTCTAAATATAAAGTCCAATCGTAATCATTGTATTCTAACTTTGGATCTGCCTCTTTTGGAATGATTTTTAGGTCACTACAAATTTTTAAAATTCCTTTTTTATTTCCAAAGTCACCTCTAAACCAGCTCATCAATGAAGTCACAAACAAAACATTTTTTTTCTTGTCGTATTTAGCATCTGTCAATAAATAACTTTTTGTTGACTTGTCTAATTGCTCATTTATGTTTTTTGGGTCATATGCAGAAACGGGTGGACAGCTTTTTGCCCCACAGTTTAAAGCAAAATGAATTCTGTAATCGATTTTGTCGACTCGATATTTTTTTTCTATTTGGGGCGGGAAAATTTTACTCAATTTACCCAAACTCAATTTAACACTCGATTTTCTCAAGAACCCATGTTCAATAAGATCTAAGCTCACTTTATTTTTTGCTATAGTAAACTGTTCCGATTTAAAAAAAGCTCCTCTGTCTTTATATTGTTTTGGATTTTTTCTTAAAGAATAATTAGTAAAACCATTGTAAACATTAATAAAAAAAGTCTTTTTTAAATCATCAGTTTTTAATTGTTTGATTAACTCCTCCTCATTTGCATTAGCAATAATGTCTATATATTCCTTCGTATTAGTTTCTTTAGACTTTAAAGATTCTATAAGTTTTTGTGAAATTCTAACATAATCTGTGGTTTGAGACCAACCCATTTGTGTGAAAAAAAATAATATTACTAGATGTTTCATAGAATGTTTTTTGTAAATCTATTAATATTTACGAAATTTACCAACAATAGTTTTTTAAAGTATGACATATTTAGAACAAATTTCGCAGTCGGCTGATTATCTGGTTTCAAAAGGAATATTAAATCCAGAAGTAGGTCTCGTTTTGGGTACAGGGCTAGGTAAATTTTTAGATTATTTAGAAGTAGAACAGACCATTGATTATGCTGAAATCCCACACTTTCCAGTTTCTACAGTAGAATTTCATAAGGGGAAATTATTATTTGGAACGATAGATTCTAAAAAAGTTATTGTGATGCAAGGTAGATTCCATCTTTACGAAGGGTACAGTTTGCAACAAATAACGTTTCCTATTCGCGTTTTGCAAAAATTAGGAATTCAGCAATTATTTTTGAGTAATGCGGCTGGTGGAATCAATAAAAGCTTCAAAAAAGGAGATTTAATATTGCTAGATGATCACATCAATTTACAAGGAGGCAGTCCGCTTTCTGGCTTGAATAGTTTTGAATACGGTGGTATTTTTCCAGATATGAGTGCGCCATACAATGCCCGATTGAATGGTATTTTGATAGAGCAAGCAGTAAACTTAGACGTAAATCTTAAAAAAGGAGTGTATGCTTCTGTTTTTGGACCTCAATTAGAAACTAGAGCAGAATACAGGTATTTGGGTTTTATAGGCGCAGATATGGTAGGAATGAGTACCACACCAGAGGTTATTGTGGCGAATCAACTAGGATTGCCATGTGCAGCGATAAGTGTGATTACAGATGAATGTGATCCAGATAATTTAAAACCCGTTAATATCCCTGAAATAATAAAAGTTGCTGGGATGGCTGATGCCAAATTGAGTCAATTGTTTTTTGAAACTATTCAAAAGCTATAAAACAATTTATTCCTGATACAATTCGCCCCGATGTGGTTTTAAGGCATCGCGAACTTGAATCATATGATCATCAGTTACCACCATGAAAGCAATGGCCTGCATTTCTCCTTGCGTTTCAAAACCGGTGATGTTCAATGGCAATTTTTCAATGGAAATATATTCTTTCAAATGAATTTCGTGGTGTTCTGCTGTTTTCGCCGAGGCTGGTCCACGGAAATCCCAAATTAATTTAATCTTTCTGGACATAATTGTTGGTGTTGAATAGCAAAATTACAATAACAATTTCCAAATTACTATTTTTGCAAAAAATCTTACTATGCCTCGCGAAATCCAAACTCAAGTATCACCAGAAGTAGCTCATAATGAATCATTATTGAATGATCACGTTGCAAAGTTTTTCAATACCTCTGTACAGGAAATTCAAAAAGTTATAGTTTTAAAACGCTCTATTGATGCCCGTCAAAAAGCGATAAAGTTCAATATAAAAGCAGATGTATATTTTATTGGAGAAGCAGTAATTCAAGAAAAAATAAATATACCAGAGTATAAAAACGTATCAAATGCGCAAGAAGTACTTGTTGTAGGCGCTGGTCCTGCAGGATTATTTGCAGCCTTACAATTGATCGAATTGGGTTTAAAACCAATTGTGGTTGAACGTGGAAAGGACGTACGTGGACGTCGTAGAGATTTGAAAGCGATTAACGTAGATCATCTTGTAAACGAAGATTCTAATTATTGTTTTGGCGAAGGCGGCGCAGGAACGTATTCTGATGGAAAATTATACACACGTTCTAAAAAAAGAGGCGATGTTACGCGGGTTTTAGAACTGTTTGTTGCTTTTGGCGCTTCGCCAGATATCTTGATTGAGGCACATCCGCATATTGGAACCAATAAATTACCACAAATCATTCAAGATATTCGAGAGAAAATTATTGAATGTGGCGGACAGGTTTTATTTGAAACACGTTTGACCGATATTTTAGTAAAAAACAATGAGGTACAGGGTATTGTTACGCATAAAGGAGAAACAATTCTGGCCAATAAACTGATTTTAGCCACTGGACATTCAGCTCGTGATATTTTTGAATTATTAGATCGAAAACAAATTTTTATTGAGGCCAAACCTTTTGCCTTGGGCGTACGAGCAGAGCATCCACAAACGTTGATAGATAGCATTCAGTACAGTTGTGATTATCGGGGCGATTATTTGCCACCAGCACCATATTCAATCGTGAAGCAAGTAGGAGGTAGGGGAATGTATTCGTTTTGTATGTGTCCAGGCGGCGTGATTGCACCTTGTGCAACAAGTCCCGGAGAAGTGGTGACCAATGGTTGGTCACCGTCTAAAAGGGATCAGGCTACCGCTAATTCTGGAATCGTCATTGAGCTACAGTTAGAAGATTTCAAACCTTTTGCCAAATTTGGTGCTTTGGCTGGAATGGAATTTCAAAAAAGTATTGAACAAAATGCATGGCATTTGGCTGGGGAAAGTCAAAAAGTGCCAGCACAGCGTATGATCGATTTTACACAAAAGAGAGTTTCCTCAGATATTCCTAAAACGTCTTACGTGCCCGGAACCACTTCAGTTGAAATGGGAGCGGTTTTCCCCGAATTTTTAACAAACATATTACGTGAAGGTTTTACAGAATTCGGGAAATCCATGCGTGGCTATTTGACAAATGAAGCCATACTTCATGCACCAGAATCTAGAACTTCATCACCGGTGCGAATTCCAAGAGATCCATTAACGTATGAACATGTTCAAATAAAAGGGCTTTATCCCTGTGGAGAAGGAGCGGGTTATGCAGGTGGAATAATTTCGGCTGCTATTGATGGAGAAAAATGTGCACTGATGATTGGCGCCATTTTGAATCAATAAAAAAGTTTGTTGCAACTAATTTAAATTAACTTGCAAAATATCCTGTTTTGTAACGCTTATGGATTGATTTCCCAAGTATTTTTGAATATTAAAACCTCAGTTTGAGAGTTGCATAATAAGTTGGTTTTTACGCTAATGATCGTAACTCACCACTCTAGAAATCTTCCATTTGTTGTCTTTTTTTTGCCAAATCATAAGAAATTTGAAGGTTCCAATTTCTTCCTTTCCGTTTTCCATATGACGGAACTCGTGTATTCCTGTTTCAATTGCGCCGTAGTCTTTTATTGGATGCACTTCGAGTGTTCCTTTGACAAGTTTTCGCGTTAGTCTATTTTCATTTTTAAACATATTGGAAAAATTAGTAAAAACTTTTTCATAGTTTAATAATCCGCCATTGTCTTGAAACCACTCTAAGTCATTGGTGAATAAAGATTTAAATTTTTCAAAATCTTTTTCATTAAAGGCATTGAACATAATCTCGTCCATTTTTTCTATTTCTCGATACAGTTCATTAGATGTAGGGGCAACTTTCTTTTCTTGAGCGGTTGCTATACTTTGAATGAAAAGTAACGCTAGTGTAAAAAGTATTTTGTGTTTAAAGAAAGATCTAATCTGTGTCATAGTTCACTTTTTTATGAAAATGGTAGATGGCAAAAAATATAAGGTTCAAAAAGTACCAATTGAGAGTAACATATTATCAAATAATTTTACTCCTTTGTATTTAAAAATATTTAAAACTAGTTTTTGGCTGTGCTAAATCTAAGATAAGTCTAGATAGATTCATCGTTCTCTATTACGCTCGAAATGTCGATGTAACTATTTTGTTTTTAATATCAATAGTTCTAAATATTGCTAGTTGTTATTTTTTGGATTGCATTTCCATATAGTCAATTGTTAAGTTGGATAATACTTTCATTCCTAACAGAAAACCGCTTTCATCGATGTAAAAATCAGGTGTATGATGCGGTGCTGTCTCTGATATTGGTTTGCCTTTTGGGGCACCACCAAGAAAAAAGTACAAACCTGGAATTTTTTCCTGATAATAAGAAAAGTCCTCAGCACCAGTTACAGCAGGAGTAATTGAAACATTTTCCTTTCCGGCTGTAGCTTCAAGTGTAGGGATCATTTTTTCCGTCAATGTGGGATCATTGTATGTAATAAGTGTTTGGTTTGTTATGTTAACTTCGGCAGTTGCTCCCGCACTTTCAGCGATAGACGTTACTACTTTTTTTAATCTAGAATGCAACATTTCCTGAACTTTAACATCAAGAGAACGAATGGTTCCAGTCATAATTAGTTCTTCGGGAATCACATTACTTCTTACTCCAGCGTTTATTTGTCCGACACTGATCACTGCTGGAGATTCTGCAAGATTTATATTTCGGCTAACAATAGTTTGAATTCCCATGATGATTTGTGCTGCTGTAGCAATAGGGTCAATACCCAACCATGGATAGGCGCCATGCGTTTGTTTTCCATTTATTTTTATGGTAAACCAGTCCGAAGCCGCCATAGTACCACGTGAACGGTATTTTATTTTGCCTACTTCGGTTTGAGCGTTAATGTGCAAACCAAAAATGGCCTCGACTTTAGGGTTTTCCAAAACGCCTTCTTTAACCATCAATTTTGCTCCTCCTTCTTCACCTTCGGGAGGACCTTCTTCGGCTGGTTGAAAAATAAATTTCACAGTCCCTTTTAATTCGCTTTTTATAGAAGCTAAAATTTCTGCAGTTCCCATGAGTATTGCAGTATGGGTATCATGACCACAAGCATGCATTACAGGAACTGTTTTTCCGTTGTATTCTCCTTCTACTTTGGAAGCGAATGGAATTGCTGTTCGCTCTTTTACGGGCAACGCATCAATATCTGCTCGAAGAGCAATAATAGGTCCTGGTTTGCTTCCTCTTAAAATACCTACAACGCCTGTTTTTGCGATTCCGGTTTGTACTTCGATACCTAAACTGCGCAAATGTGCAGCAATTTTTTCGGCCGTTTTAAATTCGCGATTTCCTAATTCAGGATTTTGATGAAAGTCTCTTCTCCAAGAAATAACTTTGGATTCTAATGATGCTGCTTTTGTGTCAATTTTAGATTTGAGCGCTGTGTTTTGCGCAGATGCAATAACGGAGAATAACGATATGCTTGTGAAAAGAATGATTTTTTTCATGAATTGAAAGGTGGTTTTGGTTGGTTAATGTCAATTTACATTACTGAAATTCAGTTTGAAGGGCTGTCAATTGACTTCGATTTAAACAAATATAACAAAATTTTAAAGTTTTCAGTCGCATGAAAGATTACTGTAATTTAATTTTTTTATGAGCAAAAAAAAACGCCATGTTTTAAAGGACAAGGCGTTGGTTTGGTGTTTTATTTTTTTTTCAATCGGCTTTTAAAAAGTTTTTCAAACTTTTCCATTTTAGGTTGGATTACCATTTGGCAATACGGTTGACTTTTATTGTTTACATAGTAATTTTGATGGTAGTCTTCCGCTTTGTAAAATTTAGTAAGTGGTTCTAATGTGGTTACGATTGCATTGTCATAAATTTTTGCTTTTTTCATCGCGGTAATTACCGATTGAGCAGCTTTTTTTTGAATCTCATTTTTAAAAAAAATAGCAGAACGGTATTGTGTTCCAACATCAGCACCTTGTCGGTTTAGTGTAGTTGGATCATGTACTGTGAAAAACACTTTAAAAATTTCATCAAGATTTGTGACGTTTTTATCATAGGTTATTTGCACTACTTCGGCATAGCCCGATCTTCCTGTAGAAACATCTTCGTAACTAGGATTAGCATTTTTACCTCCAGCGTAACCAGACACGGCTGATTTTACTCCAATTAAATTTTCATAAACGGCTTCAACACACCAATAGCAACCTCCCGCTAGCGTAATGGTTTCAAAATTGGGTTGTTTGTTTGCAGGTTTTTGTGCAAATAAACTAGTAGCGGCTATTATACACAGTAGGAATACTTTTTTCATTTTATTTGGTATCTGGTATAAAGTCAAGTGCGATAGAATTCATGCAGTATCTTTTGCCAGTTGGCGCAGGTCCATCATCAAAAAGATGTCCTAGATGCCCATCGCATCTTCCGCAAAGGGCTTCGATTCTTTCCATTCCAAGAGAGTTATCCGTTTTGTACACCACGCTGCTTTTACTGTCTTGTTCAAAAAAACTTGGCCAGCCGCAATTGCTCGAAAATTTTGCCCCTGAGCGAAAAAGTTTATTTCCACAAGCGGCGCAGTAATACGTTCCTTTTTCATCGGTGTCCCAATATTTTCCTGTAAAAGGTCTTTCGGTATCTGCGTTACGGGATACTTCATAAACATCTTCGGGTAAAATCTTTTTCCACTCGGCATCACTAACCTTTATTTTTTTAGTGTCTGTATTAGAATAATATGGATTCCCTGGTTTGTTGATTGAATTTCCCATTGCTATCGATTTTTCTGTACTGTCCTTTTTATTTTTCGTTTGTCCACAGGCAGTGAACATGAATAAAGGAAGTAAAAATAATAGGCTTAAAAAATATCTTGCTGTTTTCATAATTTTCTTTTTATACTACAAATGTAAAGCGATTTTGAAACAAAAAATGTCGCCTACTTTGCAAATTAATAGTTATTTAAGTAAGTTTTGACTAACGTTAGTTACGGGTAAAATACAGTTCTGGATTTAGAATTAACAAAGCATTATAATTATACAATCATTCGCATGTTGATAAGGTGTTTTTTGAAGCCTACTTTCTCATAGGCTTTTATTGCTGAGGTATTGTCGTTGTATACATCCAGTCTCATTTCGAATACATCCTGAAGGATGCGCCAATTTTTGAGCGCTTCAATAATTTTAGCGTTTACTCCTTTTCCTCTGTGATTAGCAACTGTGTACATAAATCCAAAATAGGCATAGTTCAGATGATTCAAATAAGGCTTCG
Organism: Flavobacterium frigidum; assembly: GCF_048286795.2. Lineage (NCBI taxonomy): Bacteria > Pseudomonadati > Bacteroidota > Flavobacteriia > Flavobacteriales > Flavobacteriaceae > Flavobacterium > Flavobacterium frigidum. The sequence goes on along the minus strand of NZ_JBLVPT020000008.1, from coordinate 34,787 downwards.
CTACCTCTATTCGCGCATATCCTGATCCTATGATTTCCAAATCAATTTCGGCTACCAATACTTCTATATGTGGTGCTGAAATCATTTTTTCGATATCATAATAATGTATCTTTTCTGCTTTTAGAGTGGGGTCAAAAGGACGTTCGGCAGTAATAATTGCTTGTTCAAATTCAAGGAGTTTTTCTAAATCGTTTGGATGTGCTTTTCGAATGATTATTTGGTGCATCTTATTGATTGTTATAGTATTTAAAATTACAAAAAAAACTTTTGAAAGTAAACATTGAATTTGCTTAGATTAGCAACAAAATAAATTCACTTCAACAATTCGAAACAGAACGTTAAAGCCCCCGTCTCTAATAATCTTTTTTGTATTTTTGATCAGCAAAAGAATACTATGGTAGAAGAAAACGTAATATTAGTTAATCACAACGATGAGCAAATCGGATTGATGCCTAAACTTGAAGCACATGAAAAAGCAGTTTTACATCGTGCTTTTTCAGTTTTTGTTTTAAACAGCAAAAATGAAATTATGTTGCAGCAGCGCGCCAGTCAAAAATACCATTCGCCATTGCTATGGACCAACACCTGTTGCAGTCACCAGCGCGATGGAGAAACTAATATTCAAGCAGGAAGTCGTCGTTTATTTGAAGAAATGGGTTTTAATACAGAACTCAAAGAGCTTTTTCATTTTATTTATAAAGCTCCTTTTGATAATGGTTTAACAGAGCATGAGCTTGATCACGTTATGATTGGGTATTATGACGATGCACCAAATATAAATTGGGAGGAAGTAGAAGACTGGAAATGGATGAAAATTGAAGATGTAAAATCAGACATGGAAATGCATCCGGCTTTGTATACGGTTTGGTTCAAAATTATTTTCGATGAGTTTTATCATTTTCTAGAAGACCACAAAATATAGCGCTGTCGCTAAAAAATCAATAACAGAACATTACAAATAGATTTTCTAACGCATCGCAATCTTAAATTATATATCATGAAAGTTACTATTTCGCGCAAAGCCCATTTTAATGCGGCTCACAGATTACACCGCAAGGATTGGACATGGGAACAAAACGATGCGATTTTTGGGAAGTGTAATAATCCCAATTTTCATGGTCATAACTATGAACTTATAGTTAGTGTAACGGGCCAGATTGATCCTGAAACAGGATATGTTATGGATGTAAAGTTTTTAAGCGATATTATCAAAGAAGATGTAGAGAATCAATTTGATCATAAAAATCTAAATTTGGATGTGCCAGAGTTTCAGGATTTGAATCCAACTGCCGAAAATATAGTAGTCGTTATTTGGAATAAAATCAGAAAAAGAATCAAACCAGAATTTGAACTAGAAGTGGTTCTATATGAAACCCCTAGAAATTTTGTAACGTATAAAGGAGAATGAAAGAACTAAAAGTAGGGGATACCATTCCCCATTTTATTGCTACAGATGCTGCAGGGAATGAATTTGATAGTAAAACTCTAGTAGGTACAAAGCCGCTTGTGATTTATTTTTATCCAAAAGATAATACATCAGGATGTACTACTGAAGCCTGTAGTTTTAGAGATTCATATGAAGATTTTAAGGATTTTGGCGCGGAAGTGATAGGAATTAGCAGTGATAGTGTTAGCTCACATCAAAAATTTGCTAAACAATTCAAACTACCTTTTATTCTTTTGTCAGATTCAGATAAAAAAATTAGAAAACTTTTTGGTGTTCCCACGGGAATGTTCGGTTTACTGCCGGGAAGAGTTACCTATGTCACTGATAAAAATGGAGTGGTTCAAATGATCTTTGACAGTATGCTGGCTACAAAACATATTCCCAAAGCGCTGGAAGCTATTAAAAAATTAGTGTAATTTATAGTAAAAATCTACTTGAAGGCTATTCTGATGGATTTCAATTTATGCCGTGTTTTTGGTCATTTATTGATTTCTGTAAAAAGAGAATCTATATTCTCGCAGTTAATATGGATTTTTTGTATCTTACAAATTCAAAATAATCATCTGAATGAAACTTTATCCTTTACAATTTGATCCCATTTTTAAAGAAAGAATTTGGGGCGGCGAAAAATTAAAAACAATACTTAAAAAACCAATATCATCAACAATTACCGGAGAAAGTTGGGAGTTGTCTACTGTTGAAGGTGATGTAAGTGTTGTAGCAAACGGAGCATGGAAAGGCAAATCATTGACTGCTATTATTGATGATGCACCGATCGAAATTTTAGGAACAGAAGTTTATACTAGATTTGGAAAACAATTTCCGTTGCTTTTCAAATATCTAGATGCTCGCGAAGATTTGTCCATACAAGTACATCCAAATGATGAGTTGGCTAAAAAAAGACATCATTCTTTTGGTAAAACAGAAATGTGGTACATTATGCAAGCTGATGATGAAGCCCGAATAATTGTGGGCTTCAAAGAAAAATCGAATGCCAGTGAGTATTTAGAAAATCTAAAAAACAAAACCTTACTTTCTATTCTGGACGATATAAAAGTGAAATCAGGTGATGTTTTCTTCTTAGAAACGGGAACCGTTCACGCTATTGGTGCTGGATTAGTGGTTGCTGAAATACAACAAACTTCGGATATTACATACCGTCTCTATGATTTTGACAGGCTAGATGCCAATGGTAATACAAGGGAATTACATGTTGATTTAGCTTTGGAAGCTATCAATTATGATAAAGTCGAAACGAAGAGAGAGTATACTAAGAAAATAAATAGTTCAAACGAAATTGTTGAGTGTCCTTATTTTACGACTAATTTTATTCCGTTAGACGGACAGATTTCTATTTCTAAATCTGCTAAATCCTTTACGGTTTATATGTGTACAGAAGGGGCATTTGAACTGGAATATAGTAACTCAAAAACGCAATATAAAAAAGGAGATACTGTTTTGATTCCTGCGGCAATGAATGCGTTCATTCTCAGTGGAAAAGCTTCCATTTTAGAAATTTACATTTCATAGTCGGTAATAGAAAGATTATGTGTACTTTTGCAGACGCAAATTAAAATTCAAATTTTAAAAAAATAAAAATGGCAAACGTTAAAAATTTAAAAAAAGACATCAACTACGTTTTAGGAGATATTATTGAAGCAGTTTACTTGTTCGAAATTTCTACAACAGGAAAACCAACAACTGAAACTAATGATTTAATTGATGAAGCTATCGCTGCTTTTGATGCTTTAATCACAAAAGTGAATGCAAAAAAAGTTGAAAATAAAAAAGCACATTTCAAACAAATCAATGTTGAATTGGAACAAACTGCTAATCAATTGATTGCTAAAATCAACGAATTGTAGTCAAAAAAAAAGCAAAAAAAGTTTGAATTTGTTTTGCAAAATAGAAATTCAGACTTATATTTGCACCCGTAATGAGTCGCCAGCGTAGCTCAGTTGGCTAGAGCAGCTGATTTGTAATCAGCAGGTCGTGGGTTCGAGTCCCTCCGCCGGCTCTTAATAAAACCATCCCTTTCATCCGGGATGGTTTTTTGTTTTTAGCACTACATGAATAAAATTCTTTTTATTTGGATGTCCTATTTTTTATGTTAAATTTGTTGACTAACTAAAAAAAGAAATTATGGAAGAGCATTCAATTACTGAGAATTTAGAAATGAAACTAAACGAGTCTGCAAAAGACTTTTTGAAAGAGACCGCGAAATGGGCTTATTTTTTATCCATTTTGGGGTATGTAGGAATTGGTTTCATAGTTCTTGCAGGTTTATTTGCAGGTACACTATTCTCTGCCATGGGGAAAATAAATCTTACCATGAGTAATATGGGTAGCTCTTTTGGAATAATAATGGCTGTCGTTTATGTACTCATAGCCGCTCTTTATTTTTTTCCAGTATATTATTTAAACAAGTTTGCTTCAAATGCTAAAATCGCATGTGCAACAAACGATTCCGAAAAATTGACGCTTTCATTTCAATACTTAAAATCACATTACAAGTTTATTGGCATCATGACCATAGTTATTTTTTCTTTATACTTTTTAATGATGATTGTTGCTTTAATTGGTGGTTTAGCAATGGGTAGCATGTAATTTGTATTTATATCTAATTCTGTTTTATTGTGCTTTAAGTATTGCTTGGGTTTTAAAACAAAAAAAATCATCTTGTGAAATCAAGATGATTTTTTGTTTTAAATAAGGAAAAGTAATAGTCAGACAGCGCTTTCTATTTTTGACTTTTAATAGTTGCAATATATTGTGTTAGCTTTTTTCCATATAATGATTTTGCTACTTCAGGAGACATTGATTTTTGTATTGTATCTAAATATTTGATATTGATATCGTATATTTCTGAAAGTGCTATAAAAGGTGCTACTTCGAACTTCCTATTATTTAGCGCAAAATTAGTGGCAAATAGATACTTTCTTCTAATGTTTGAATCTTGTCTTATGATGATACTATCAATTTTTTTCGTGTTTTTACTTTTTATGGCATTGAATTTTTGCTCAATTAAAGAAAGATTTTCGTCTGTGTAACGGGAATTGATTTTTTTATACTCTTCGTATATTTCCTGATTTTTTGATCCTTTGATTTTTGCATCAGATAAATACCGGTCTAAACTGGTTTCAATAGTAATGTTCCCTGGTTCAGCAAAAAATGGTAAGTTATTGTCTAAGGAATTGGTTACGCCTCTATCTAAAAATAAATAGAGCATTTCTGGAGATTTAAGGTCTAAACTGCTTTCAAAAGAGGAGTTGCCATCCATTTTAATAGTGTCAATCGCTACTAATTTATTATCAAGAATTCTCTGGATATACAAAGTACCTTTTTTTAGACCTTTAATATTTCCAGTAATAAGTAAGTTGGTTTTTGATGTATTGTTGTTGCAAGAGGCCAGAATAATAAGTGTGACAAATGCAATAATCGATTTTTTCATGTGAAGTTAATTTGTTTGTGAAGCAAAGGTTTCGCTATTTTTTTTGATTAATTTAAATTTTGCGATTCCATCGCTATTATTTCTTAGTAATTCATATTGTGGTGCAAAATAAAGAAAATTGTTGGAATGATTTTGCTAATGCGTTCAATTTTCAAAAAAAATACCCCCAAATAGTGTCTAACTTTTTGGGGGCAGTCTAAAATTGGTATTTCTTTAAACAATTTTTGAAATTAAGATTTCAACCAAGCTTCTTTTAAAGTTTTTTTGGTTGCATCTGTAGCCTTGAGACCTTCTTTCTCCTCATACGGGAACTTAACTGTTCCAGTAATAATTTGTTCTTTACCATCGCGTTTTATTTTCACAGTAATCGCATCATTTTCTTTCCAATTGGTGCTTTCCGTGATCATTTCATAGATAGTATCTAATGAATACGGTTTTTCATTGATGGATACTACAATATCTCCACCTTTCAATCCTAGGTTGGTATAGAAAACATTCAACTCTATATTTGGAAGAACGATAATTTCTTTGGTCGCTTGATTGACTGTAATATATGGTGTTTGTCCTTTTAGAAATACATTTCCAGGTACTTTTTCGATTGATTTTGTAACACCAACTTTAGACAAATAGGTTTGGTACGGAATTGGAGTTGATCCGGATACATAAGTGGCCAAAAACACACCTACTTCAGGATAGGTAAAGGAAGTTATTTTTGCAAAAAGGTCAGCATCATCAAATGGTTTAGCTACTCCATACTCATTTGATAATTTTTGCATCAAATCTAATATTCCTCTTGTACCATTACTTTTTTCTCGGATAATGATATCGATACACATACCAATAAGTGCGCCTTTTTCGTAGACATTCAAGTATTGTGCTTTACACGGTTCTGTCAATACATTAGCACTCATCGTCGTGAATGGCATTGTATCATTCATCGCATTTGCATTTTCAATTTTTTCTGCTAGGCGCGAATAGAATTCTTCTTCAGGGATTAACCCTTGATTGATTTGAAAAAGATTGGCAAAATATTCTGTTACACCTTCGTACATCCATAAATGTTCTGACATTTTTGGTGAATTGTAATCAAAATAATGTATTTCTTTAGAATGAATGGTCAATGGTGTAACGATATGAAAAAATTCATGTGATACGACATCCTTCATTGATTTAACTAATTCCTCTCGAGGCATCATTTCAGGTAAAACCACCGTAGTTGCCGTTGGGTGTTCTAAGGCACCAAATCCTTTCGCATCGGTTGGCGACATGCTTGAAAGGTAGAGTAACACGGTATATTTTTTAGTCGCATTTATTTTTCCTAAAAAGGTTTTTTGGGCGATCATCATTGTTTTCATTTCTGGAGTGATACTTTCAGCTGTCACTTTTCCAGACGGAGAGTAAACACCAATCAAAATTTCCATTCCATCAACAGTAAAAGTGGTATAGTCTGGTTTTGAATACATGATTGGATTTTCTACTAACGCAGCGTATCGAGGGGTGGTAAACACATCCATTGTTGCGCTGGCATCTAGATCTGTCATGGAAGTCGCGCCCCATAATGTGTCTGGATGCAGGACAGTCACGCGGTACGGAAGATCTTTTTTATCTTGAAAATAACCAGCAAAACCATGCATATTCAACATGAAGTTTTTTCCGGCATCAATGTTGGTTCCTGCTGGTGAAAAAATATCATTTTGACCAAATCCTCCACCTTTTTCTGTATCAAAGGTATCGTTTACTAGGTAGGTAATTTTTGCCAATGATTTTGCATTCTTGATATTCCAGGTATTGTCATCTGTTTTGGTTACTATTAATGCTATCCCTTTACTATCAAATGCTTTAAATTCTTCGATATATTTCCCGTAATCATCAATAGAATACGTTCCAGGGACAATCTTAGGAATGCTATACGTTACTTCATCGGTGGTTATTTTTGGGGCAGTAATTGTAACCAATACTCTGTCTTCTGTTACATCATTCAAATTGATGGAAACTCGTACTAGATTAGTGTCAGTTTTAGAGTCATTCGTCGCAGCACTAGCCGTTTTGCAACTCCACAGTACTGTAGCAAATGCAAGTGTTAAAAATATTCTTTTCATTTTAATTTGTTTTATTTCGAAAATAAGTCGCACAACGCGCTAATTTGTTACAGTTATAACGCTTTTATAAAACGCGTTATTGTATTTAGTAATTGAGCCGAAATTGGTAGATTAGGATCGTTGTATGATTTCATATTTTCAGTGGTATCGCCTTTGATTTCTTTGAAAACGTGATTCATTGATTCTATGATCATCAGCTCGGCAGAAGGAAGCGCTTTTTTTAAAAGTTCGGCGTCACTAACGCTTACTTGCAAATCTTTCGTTCCATTAAGAAGTAAAGTTGGAATTTTAAGTTTTTTGATTTCGTCTTGTGGATTGTATTTGAGCCATGAAATCATATAAGGCTGCACACTTGTTCTAAAAAGCGAAGCAAGCATTTCATTTTTCAATTCAAAAGTTTTACCGCTTTTTAGAATTTCAAAATTTTTCAGAACCTCTTCCTTTAAAAAGGGAGCTTGTTTCTCTATTTGTTCGACAATTACAGCGTCAATCGATCTTCCTGCTCCTGCAATAGAAATAAAGGCATCAGCATTGTTATTGGCAGCAACCATTCCTAGAAGTGATCCTTCGCTATGACCAGCAATGATTATTTTATTGTATTTTTTTTGGTTTTTGAAATAAGTAAAGACCTCTTTTGCATCATTGATAAAATCTTCAAATGAAAGTGTAGCCTCGTTAAGAGTTCCTTGGGAGAATTGAGCAAACATACGTTTATCGTAACTAAATGCAGCAATATCATTTTGCGTTAAGCCTTCACAAAGGTATTTTAGCGAGTTGTTGATTAAATTCTTTTGATTTCCATCTCTATCAGTTGGTCCGGAACCTGCAATCAAAATGACTAGAGTTTCTTTTTTCGAATTTTTTAAAGGAGTGTACAACGAGCCTTTCAGTAATGTACTGATGCTAATTTCTTCCTTTTTGAAAATTTCAGTATTGGTTTGTGAATATCCTACTGTTACAAAAAGTAGCGGTAAAAGGATTAGTATTTTTTTCATATTATTTAGCGTTAAGCTGTTGTATCACGAGTTCTGGATTTTCAACTTCAATAATCAATTTGTGGTAATAGGAATCAGTTAGTTCAACAATAATTGCATTTTTTTTATTGCAAACGTCCCAAAAATTGCGTTTTCCTTTTTTTATATACGTTCCTGCTGTAATCACCCAAGGCACTTGAGTTCCCGGTATTTTCCAACCTATCCAAAAAGTAAACTCATTAGGGTTTTGGTACGCTTTGACGACTTTATTTTTGGGTACTCTAATTGTATTTTCGAAAGCCCAAAATTTATGACTGCCCAAGATGTCAAAAATAAATTTGTTTTCGGTATCTATTATTGAAACCATAATAAATTTGATATTTATTTTAAAAAAACGAAAAAACTCCTAAATATCAGGAGTTTTGTGCTTAATCTAATTTGTTTTTTATATAATATTTCCCATCTAAATCTTCATCAAAATTATCAATCTTAACGGGTTTTGGTTTGGGTTTATTCGCTGTTGCTTTTTTCTTCCACATTTCAAATTTTTCTGCGGGCATTTTCTTTTTCATAATTTCGAGAACTTCCTTCTCGGCTAAACCATATTCTTTTTTGATGATTTCAAAAGGATTTTTTTCTTCTAAAGCCATCGTAACAAGTTTTTCTGTTTGTTCCCAGTTCAATTCTTTTCGGTTACTCTTTTTCATCGGGTGAAAATTAATTCTAGTATGTTGTTATTGATTAATAAATTGCATTTTAATTACTTTCAATATTAAGAAAAATAAGTTTTACTTTATCAGTAAAATACACTTTTTTTTATTGTTTAATTCACTTTTTTAGGAGTTTGTTTTTGAAACGGTATTTTTAATAAATTTTTAAGCTCGTTGTGCTCTTCTGGATTCTGATGGGTATCTATTCCATAGATAATTTTCTCTTTTGGAAGAGTCATAAAAGTTCCAAAAAGCCTATCCCAAATAGAGAATATATTGCCATAATTACTATCGGTATACGGCAATACATAATGATGGTGCACTTTGTGCATGTCTGGTGAGACAATGAAATAACTCAAAATAGTATCTACTTTTTTTGGAAGTGAAATATTAGCATGGTTAAATTGTGTAGCCACTACTGATAGCGTTTGATAGAGGAAAACCAACCACATCGGACTTCCAATAAGTAAAACTCCTAATGCGGTAAATGTAAACCGAATAACACTTTCTCCAGGATGATGTCTGTTAGCAGTTGTGGTATCAATCCAAGTATCTGTATGATGAATCAAATGAAAACGCCACAAGACTTTGGTTTTATGCTCGACTAAATGCACTAAATAGGCTCCAATTAAATCCAACAATAACAACCCAATTAAAGCGTACAACCAAATGGGGACCGCTGGCAGCCACTGCAAAATTCCAAAATTATGAGCAATCGTCCAATCAGCGGTTTGTAATAATATAAAAGCCAAACAAAAGTTGACAATAATGGTGGTAATCGTCATGAAGATGTTAATGCTTGCATGATGCCATTTTTTATACGTGAAATTAAAAAGTGGATACGCATTTTCAATCAACCAAAAAAAAGTGATACCACCTACTAAAATTAAGCTTCTATGGGAAGAGGGAATAGTGGAAAAATAAGCTATGATGTCATTCATAAAAAAAATATTTATTTCAAATTTAATGCTTTTTATTAAGATAATTATTTGATTACCCGAAAAGTACCATTAATTCTGTGACCAATAGGCTTTGCGGTTTTTGGTATTTGGTGTTTCCAGAAATGCTGTGTAGTACCTTTCATTAATAGTAAACTTCCGTGTTGCAGTACAATGCTTTTTTTTAGGTCCTTTATAGTATTATGCTTTAGTTGAAACGTTCGCTCTGCACCAAAACTTACGGAGGCAATTATTGGATTTATACCTAATTCTTTTTCGTTGTCAGCATGCCAACCATTGCTGTCTTTCCCGTCGCGATATTGATTAAGTAATACGGTTGTAAAAGTAGTTTGTGCGACAGCTTCTATTTGTGTTTTTAGCTTTTGCAACAGCAAATTCCATGGATGCGGTTGCATCGTAATATTTGAATACGAATACGGTTTTCCTTCATTTCCAAATAAAGCGGTCAAACGAGGTTGCGGATGAATTTTTCCAAATACTCTAATATCATCTTGCTGCCAAGGAATATCATGGGTGAGTTGAGCAAAAATACTGTCAGCCAATTCTGTATCAAAAAATTGAGAATAATAAATTATCTCAGCGTCTGGCAAGTCAAGAATGAGTGGTTCTGATCGGGATTCAAAAAGTGATTGCACGGGATTATGTATATTGGTACGCCCAAAAAATTAGTAATAATTGCAACGGCATGCGCAAGAGTAACACCCATTTTGGCAAGCCCATACGCGCCTTTTCATTAAAATACATATATAAATGAGTTGGAAAAATAGCAATCAGCAAAGCAATTACTCCCCAAGCGCCATAGTGAGACAGCGCAGGAATACATAAGGCAATGGCCAAAATGATTTCGGCTAAACCGCTGATGTGATTTAGTAATTTTGGATTCGGGAAATAAGGCGGAATGATTTTCAGATACAATCTAGGGTTTCTAAAATGATTCAAGCCCGCAATAAAGTAAATAAAAGCCATCACATACAAATGCCAAGGTAAATTCATAATAAAGTTATTTATCACGAATTTATAAAAATTTAAATGAAATTAGCACAAATGTTTTAAATAGAAATTACCCTTTTTTCTTAAAATTTACGTTCATTATTATAATTGCCAAAATGATTAGAATAATTCCAATCCATTGAATCAGAATTACCTTTTCATTCAATAAAAAATAAGCCATTAATACTGAAACGGGTAATTCTAATGCCGAAACGATACTCCCAAGGCCAATTCCTGTTAGTGGGAAACCCGCATTAAACAATAAAGGCGGAATTATAGTTCCAAACAATGCTAGGATGATTCCCCATTTCATGAAAATTTCAAAATTAAAAGGAGCTGTTTGTGTAGCAATAGCAAAACCGGTAACAATCACAGCACCGCCCAAGAGCATATACAAACTTCTTTGTGCCGATGAAATATTTGTCGCCACCCGATTAGCGGTAAACATGGTTGTGGTAAAAGATGTTGCCGCCAAAAGTCCTAAAACGATACCGCGCCAGTCCAATTCTACATTGCTTTGGATCAAATTCGTAGCAAACGCCGTTCCTGTTAAAACGATGATAACAGAAATTATTTTTTGGGTAGAAGGTCTTTTCTTTTCTAAAATCATTTCGAATAAAACGCCCATCCAAACGGTTTGCATCAATAAAACGATAGCAATCGAAACGGGAATGTACTTAACAGCCAAATAATAAAAAATACTCGTCATTCCCAGCGAAGTACCTGCAAGCATCAATTGAGAAATGTTTTTCTTAGATGCTTTTACAACGTCATTACCCTTTTTTGCTTTTTGAAACAAATTAATGAGCAGCATTCCTAAGATGCCATATACAAATTGGGCTATCGTAACTTCGGGTGTAGTAAACCCCTCGCCGTAGGCTATTTTTACAAAAGTCGCTAGCATACCATAACTGGTTGCTCCAAGACCTACTAAAAAAACTCCTTTTAATACACTATTCTTTGTCATTTTTTCAATTTTAAAAAGCGGGCAAAGATAGGTTTTTAAAGTGATTCGTGGCAAACTTAAAAAAGTCCTTTCAAAATAGGGTTTTGTATACCAATTCGAGTAGGATCAAAGTCCAATTTATTTCTCAAAATAGAGGCATATACACTTCTAAAATCAATATCATGTTTTAAATCACTTTGATCTAAATCAGCAAGATCAGGGTTTCGACCTATTATTTTTCCTTGGTTGTTTCCACCAATGATGAACATTGGAGCGGCTGTTCCGTGATCGGTTCCTTTTCCGTTATCTCTAACGCGGCGACCAAACTCTGAAAACACTACAATGGTTACATTTTGCAACAGCTGTGCTTTTTTTAAATCTTCATAAAAATTAAAAATAGCATCGTTTAGTTCTGTGAGCTTGTTTTTATGAATGTCGAGTTGGTTGTCGTGCGTGTCAAAACCTCCCAACGAAGTATAATACACTTTTGAATTTAAGTTGCCTTTGATTAGTTTGGCAATCCATTCGAGATTTTTTGATAATCCTGTTTTTGGATACACTACATCCGAGGGTACTGATTTTGTTATGGCTTTCTGAATGTCATCCGAGCCTTCGACAACAGAATTGGCTATTTTTCGAACAAAATCTAACTGTGGGTTATTCGATAATTGGCTGTCATTTTCCAGTTTGTTTTTAGTAACAAATCGGTTGGGATTTTTAACAGTAATCGAGTTGGGTTCTTCGCCTTTGAGTGCCAAATTATCGATACTGTCAATATTTATACCCGCTGTAGATTGGTGTTCTTTGCATTGTAAATCCAAGTAGCGACCCAACCAACCATCATTTAAATACTCTTGATTAGTGGGAGCAGTTTGCCAAATTTCTTGACTTCGAAAATGAGAACGTGCAGGATTGGGATAGCCCACATTTTGAATAACCGAAAGATCTCCGTTTTGCTGCATACGCGCAAATCCCTTCAAAGCAGGGTGAAACGCCATTCCTTTAGCTGCATTTAGTACTTCATCTTTGGTGAGTGCAATTTTTGGACGCAAGTCATAATAGAGTCCATCTTCAAATGGAATGAATGTATTTAATCCGTCATTTCCACCATTTAATTGTACAAAAACAACACATTGTTCGCCGATTACTAGATTGTTTTGCGAACCAAAAGAATACAGAAAATCAGGCAATAGAAGTGAACCTCCTGTAAAGGTTCCGGTCAGTGTCAAAAAATGTCTTCTGTTCATAATTGTAGTTCTAAATGAGTTGGAATTCAGGTGTTTTAATCATGTAATTGAACAAGCGCATCACAGCATTTTCGGAACCTGCTGTTTTAGGATCAAAATCATATTTCAATATTTTTTCAAAATCGGTTTGACTGTAATCGTCTGTTTGAAACAGCAATCGGTCTTTAAGTTCGTTTATGATTTCCTTGTTAGTGCCAGTCTTGTTCCAATTTAATTGCACAGAAAGAAGCTTTTTGGGATTTTGTCGCATCATAGTGTCTTCATTTTTAGCATCACGGTTCAAACTTTTACCATTGCAAAGTAAATCGGCCGCGTTATTTCGTTGCAGAAAGATCTGTGATGTCAACCAAGAATTCCCACCGTCCCAGCCTTTCACGTTGGGTTGATCAAATAAATCCATCCCTTGCTGTTTGATGAAAAAGGCAATTAGTTTGGTATTCGGATTAACAATTTGTAGTTCGTTCATGATCTGCAAACTGTATTCTAAAGGGTTTTTAATTTTAGAACCAGCAGTGTTTTTAGCAAACTCTTCGGTAAAAATTTTTTCTAAAAGCGGCTTGATTTCAAAGTTCATCTTTTTAAAATAGTCCCCATAATAGCGCACCAAATCTTCTTTTGGACGATCGTAAATAAACCATTGCAAAATTTTTCGAGTAATCAAATAGGGAATATTGGGTTGTTCAAAAATAATATCCACCATTTCGTTCAGCTTGAAATTTCCTTTCTTGCCCAAGTAAACAAAGTTTTCTTGCTCTTCAAAAAATTTACGATAAACCGCGTTGTCTTCACCAATACCGGGTCCTGCCAAACCTTTAGCGCCATTTTTTATATCTTCCTCCGAGTAATTTCCTATTCCAAGCGTAAAAAGTTCCAATAATTCCCTACTTAAATTTTCGTTCAGTTTTCCTTTTCGATTGTCCACATTATCCAGATAACACACCATTGCATTGCTTTGAATAATCGCTTTGGTCAAGGTTTTGAAATTGCCAAAAGCATGTTCGCGTAAAATTTGGTTGTGCTGAAAAATCCAGTAATTCACTTTTACTTTTTGGGAGGTGGCGACAAAATGATTGTGCCAAAAACAAGTCATTTTTTCACGCAATGGCAACTCATTGTGATACATTTTTTCAATCCACCATGCTTTCATGGCAAGGGTAGATTGTCCTTCTTGTTTGCGAATTTCCTTTACTTGCTCTGGACTAGCGTTTTTTAGCTTATTTCGGAGTTCTTTATATTCACTGATAGTTTTTGGACTATTTTCTAAAAAATCAGGAAGTTTTGCATCAAATGGAGTAGCAAAGGATTGCTCCAAGGAGGTTTTTAAACCTAATTTTTTGATGGTCGACGCTTGTTGCGCTGAATATCCGAGTCGTAAAGACCAAAGGGAGTGATTGTTCATAATCGTAAAGTGCTATACGAGTTAGACTTAAAACGTGTTCTAGGGTTTAATCCACAGCTTGATTGGTGTTTTGCTGTTCATATTTTTTCATTCTTTTTGTAACATATCAGTTAAAACGTGGACTTATGGGATATCTATATAAAAATCATGAAAAAAATACAATTGATTGCCTTGTTGAGTCTTACCAGTTTTTATACCCTTTCGGCTCAAACTACTCCCGAAAAAGCTCCTGAAAAAACAACCGAATTAAACGAGGTTACTATTATAAAAACTAAAAAAGCGATAGAGCAAAAAGCAGATCGTACGATATTTAACTTTGCCGATCAGCCCAATTTAAATACTGGTTCTGTGCTAGAAGGGATCAAAAAATTATCTGGTTTAATCGCTTCAGATATTGCTGGAATGATGTACCAAGGAAAACAATTGGACGTTTTTATGGACGGCCGACCATTGAATATTTCTACGAATGAGTTGAACGCTTTTCTAGAAGGGATGCCAGCTAATGCAATTGAAAAAATTGAAATTATTACACAACCAGGAGCAGAGTTTCCTGCCACTTCTGGTGGTGCAATTTTAAATATTATTACCAATAAAAATGCAAAAAACTACCTGAGTGCAACCTATACCAACAGTACAAGTTTTACGAGTTATGATGATGTGCGGTTGAGAATGAACAACAGTCTTTTGTTGAGTGCCAAGAATAAATATTTTGGATGGCAGTTAAATCTTGGCCAAAATTATAGAGAAAGCGCCGTGTGGTCTTCTCTTCAAAAACAGGAAAATGGCATGAATTCCTTACTTTCTAAAACGGATGCCGATCGTACAGGGAGAAATAATTTTATCAAATCGGCGCTTACATTTGATATTAGGAAAGATCGTTTGTTGCTTAATTATGATGTGACGCACAACAATAATGATAGCAATACATTAGGAAGCGGACCAGGATTTAGCACCAATGATGCTTCTCAAAGTACGGGCTTGCGCCAAGATGCTGTCGTGACCTATCAGAAAAAATTTAAAGAATCTGCTAAAAAGTTGGAATTTAAATTCAATTACAACAACAACACGAATGATTTTCAATTGAATCCAGTGGGAAGTTCAACGTCCACGTTAGATAATTCATCAAATCAAAATTTATACAACGCTAAGTTTGATTATTCTCAACCTATGAAGTTTTCGGATGAAGGGAAAATTAGTTTTGGAGCATTATACGAAGAGTTGCTTTTTGATGCAAAGAGTATGGAAACCACTAACTTGGAATACAAACGTAGAACGACCGCATCGTATCTAGAATTCCAGACTAAGTTTGACAAAATAAATTTTATTGTTGGTGGTCGTGCAGAAGATTACAACATAACAGGTAAAACTGACGTGGCTGTTTTGAGTTCATTCAAACAGTTTCGCTTTTTTCCTAATGCAAGTGCGCAGTACAATTTTAGTACATCCGTTAATTTTAATGTGAATTATAATAAAAAAATCACCTTACCAAGCACTTCTGCTTTGAACCCAAACAATACCAATTATCAAAACCCAAATGTAGATTATTCTGGTAATCCGAACCTGCAGCCTACGATTTTTGATAATTACGAAGTAAAGTTAAGCGCCTTTGATTATGCTTTTATTAGTTACAACATCAGTTCGGCAAAGAACCAAGTGATCAATAGAGTGACGCTTAATAATGATGTAGCGAGCAATA
This sequence comes from Flavobacterium frigidum, assembly GCF_048286795.2. Classification (NCBI taxonomy): domain Bacteria; kingdom Pseudomonadati; phylum Bacteroidota; class Flavobacteriia; order Flavobacteriales; family Flavobacteriaceae; genus Flavobacterium; species Flavobacterium frigidum. Next base: position 18,869 of record NZ_JBLVPT020000008.1, on the reverse strand, counting down.
CAAATGAGAATATTCCCGAAGTGAAGATTCATAATTTTAGTGTGGGCATGCCAATTCCGTATATGTTGTTTACTAAAGGCTTCGCTGAAACTATGAAAATGAATGTGAATCCAGATACCATGAACTTTTTATACGTGTATACAGGTTATCAATACCACCAAATTCCCAACGTTGATACCAATGGTTTTTGGATGTTTAACTTCATGTCGCAAATAGTACTTCCAAAAAAGATAAAGTTTGTAGCCAACTATAATTACGTTGTGCCAAAAGGAAACTATTTTTATTTTATCGCAGTAGAACCGCTAAGAAATTCATTGGATTTAACCTTTTCTAAAAAGTTTTTGAAAGACCAATTGACACTTTCTGTTTTTGCCGATGATGTTTTGAATACCAATAGGAATGCTTTCAACGCTTTTGAAACACCTTTGTTAATTAGCAGCAAACAAGACACTAGGAAATTTGGCTTTAGCTTAAATTATAAAATTCCAACGAAAAATAAATTGGCCAAAGAAACCCCGAATTTATTAAACAAAGAGAAGAAAGAAGAAGAAGGAATTATAACGCAATAACATTTTACAATAATTTTTAAAAGAGCTGTAAGATTATTTTACAGCTCTTTTTTGTAAAATTAGGTGCTTATTTATGCATCAAGTCACTTAAATGCAAACGTAAGGCATTCACAGAAATACTGATTTCCCAAAATGATAATCCCAAGGAAATCAATAATCCCAATAAACTCATCCCAAAAAGATAAACACCAGCGGTTTGTTGCTCCAAAAATAAGAGTAGCATCGCAAAAACAGATAGAAACAAACTCAATACGCCCGCTAATTGCATATTTCGAATAAGGGTTAAGCGCAAGTTTAGATTTTTGATTTCTAATAAAATCAGGTCGTTTGCTTTTTCTTTATATGTTTTTTTCAGCCCACGTACAATAGTAGCAATTGTCAAGAACCTATTTGTGTAGGCTAGTAATATTAATGAAGTAGCACCAAAAAGTAGGGCAGGAGTTTCTATTTGTAATATCATTTTTGATCGTTTGAATTGAAGATGCAAATTTCGATAAACAAATTGGGATAACTACTTTCTTGTGTACAAAAGTTGTTAATTGCTTTACATTGAGCGTTTTCTAAAGTAGGCTTGTTTATTCTTAAATGGAATTCAATTCCATACAATTGTAAACTCATACTCCTGGAGAAAGCTGTAAATGTCTTTTAATTTTGCGTTAATCTGTAAATTAAAATCGCAGCTCGTTGAATTAAATACGGAAATTCTTTTAGGTTAATAGTTTCAACAGCAGCATGGGCACCCTTGCCAGAAGAACCTAAACCATCTATACAATCTACATATTTAGCTATATACGAAATATCACCAGCACCTCTAGAACCAGGGTCTCCGGCAACTGTTTTACCTATTCCCATGTCTTGAGAAATACTATCAATAGTAGCAAGTAAGCGATTATTACCTTCTTTTGGAGCCATTTCAGGTATACCATCGCTAAAACTAATTGTAGCCTTTGTGCCATTTAGATTATTGGCTACAATAGCTTTCATTTTTTCTCTGGCTGTTTCTTTTTGTTCATCGGTCAAGAAACGTAAATCACCAACAACGGTAACTGTAGGCGAAATGATATTTGTTTTACCTATTGCATCACCTTTGGCTTTATCAGCATCATAATTCATTTCTGAGCCGCCAACTATCAATCCTGGATTAAAGGTCAAATACTTTTCTTGACTCAATTGCAAACGAAAATCATTTAGAATTCTTGCAGATTCATAAATAGCACCATAGCCAGAATTACTACTGAAAATACCCTGAGAGTGGCCAGTTTTGGCATTCACATTTAATGTCCAGCTGCTAGCTCCACGACGAGCTGTTGTAACCGTGTTGAAACCGATGGCTGTTTCAAAACCTAATGCTACATCACATTGCTGAGCTCGTGTTATAAAATCTTTTCGGCTTACGCTAATGGGTAGACCAGCTCTTTCTTCATCTCCTGTAAAATAAACTATTATTGATGCGTTGTCTAATAAGCCTAAATTTTTTAAGGCTTGCAATGCTGCAATAACTACTACATCACCCCCTTTCATATCAATAGCACCTTGCCCTGTGGCTGTTGAGTCATTTAACATTGTCCAATTATTGGCAGGCATATTTGGTTCAAAAACCGTATCTAAATGCCCAATAATAAAGATACGTTTTCCCTTAGTTCCTTTTTTGGTGGCCACTAAATGACCAGCTCGTTGCAAACTATCTGGTAAGTTTATCCATTCGCTTTTAAGTCCAGCTTTTTCAAGCTCGGCACTGTAAATGGCGCCTACTTTTTTTACACCTTCAATATTTAATGTTCCACTATTGATGTTGACTGTTTTTACAAGTAAATCTTTAGTTTCTGGCAAATGCTCATTGACATAGGCAACGATTTTTTTTTCTGTATTAGATAAATTTTGTGCTTTGCCATTGATAAAAGCAATTAAAAAACAAAGTGATAGGAGTATTTTCTTCATTATGGTACATTTTAAAATTCTAATTATCCTTCTGTTTTTGAGAACTTGCAATTCACAGCCACAAAGACGTCAGGTTAAAACAAATCTAATCAAAAAATTCTATTTCATTTTCCAAATAAGAAAACTCAAGTAGCGCAGAAATACTTCTTCAGTTCGCTATCGCTTTTGTTTATGTTGTATCACTCCAATTGGCAACAAAAAAACGCCATGTTTTAACCAAACAAGAATGCTCCTAATCTTAACTTAAAATAATTTTCGTAGTTTTAAGAATTATAACTTTTTACTGGTATTGTTTGCTCAACTTTGTGTGCACGGTTTGTAAATCCGAGATCGGTAAATACATTTTATCATGAATATAGATAAAAAATAGAACTCTATTTTGCTGGTTTATTGCCTTCAAAAGTAAATAAGATTATAGTAAAAAGCCCTACTTGGAGACATAATTTTGAAATGTTCATTTTAAAGGAATGTTGTTTTTGTATCGAAAGTTTATCAGCGTTTGTAAATTGATTTTTAGTAGTTTTACTTTTTATAGATAGATCATGAGACAAAAACTGAAATACACGCTTAAAAAAATATTCATTCACCGATTGAAAGATCTCGGGACCTTTTTAAGTGCTGTTTATGCCCTTTTTATTGGAACGGCTTTGATGTTTCTAGAATACCACGTTGATTTTGGATCGTTGTTTCAAATAAACAAATTAGAAACTTACACGCGCTTAGTAGGGGTAGCTAATATCTTGATATCTATTCTTATTGGGATTTCACTTACTACATTTTCAGTGATATTTGTGGTAATGCAATTGGCTTCGTCGCAATTTTCTCCCAGAATTTTGAGGCATTTTTTAGTAAATGATTTTAAAATGCAAAAGTTTGTGGGCTTATTTGTGGGTACCATATCGCTATGTGTTTTGCCGCAATTAGTATCGGTGTTTTTCCCTCAAACTCCGTTTCTTTTAACACTTTATGTGGGTTCCCTTTTTGCTTTTTATGGTTTGGCTTGGTCTTATCCTAGGATGATTACCTATTTGAGCATTAATATGAACGTGGCCAGCATTACAAATCGCATTAAGATTGATATGGTTGAGGAAATCAATATTTTGTATCCTGACACCTGGTGTGTGGGTAAAAATCTCTTGAACAAACGTTCTCTCATTGATCCTAATAAGTTCAAAATCCAGATTGTGAGTCCGTTTGAATCAGGGTATTTAGACAGTGTAAATTATAAAAAATTAGAAAGAGTATCAACTTATATTTCACGTTCAGCAATGGCGCCTTATTTTGAAAATGCGTATCAAAAACCAATCGTTGGCGAATTTATAATGAAAGACACAACCGTACTTTTGGCATTGGTTTTTAATCAGGAAATTTCATCCAACCAAATAGCCGAATTACGACAACAAGTAAATAGTATTGTACGTGATGCGTTTAAGGTAGAGCAATTTAGGAGTCATACACAGGACATAAATTTTGGCGTACGCAAATTGGTTGATATTGCCATCAAAGCAATTTCGCCTGCAGTTAATGATCCTACGACTTGTTTGAATTGTATTGATCAAATAGGCGAAATAGCCAAAGAATTAGCACTGAAAGAATTTCCATCAATAGATTCTAGAGCTGTCGAGTCTAAAAATATACAAGTCAACGAATTTAGTTTTGAAGAGTTTATCGATTTTTGCTACGACCAAATTTTTCAGTGGGGCAAGGGTGATCCAACTGTGGTCAAGCGTATTCTTAGATCAATTAGAATCATACTGCCTTTAGTACAAAATCCTTTTCATTTAAAGATTTTAATCCAACAAGTAGTCGAAATGGAGCTGATGACCATCTACAATTTGTCGAATTATGAAAACGGGAATTTAAAAATCTCGAAGGAAAAACTCAATACTATTGAAGTCGAGTTGGCTAATTTTAATCAGAAAGCGAAACAACAAATAAAGACTTTAGAGTCAAAAGGCATTCTGAAACACTATGAAAACAACCATTATTCGGATAATAACGAAATTACAAGAGCTGAAATTGAGGCGATTGAATATCTAAAAGCCTTCAAAACTGTAGACGAAACTATTTATAACAATGGAAATTAAATAACATAAAAAAAACCTGCAAGTTTGCGTTTGAAGGTTCTTGTCTTATTTGGAAACCGTCAGAGGATTTGCAATCTATGCGTATTCCAATGGTCAATGACTTAAGACGCTTTTTTGAAATTTTAAATTGAGGATTTCTTTTGTCCGATATACCATGCGAGCACGGATTGTAAATTTGCACGATTGGTAATGGCTGTGTAAAAAATGTCAAATCCGCATGAGCGTGGAAACACAATAGCAAACACAAAATTGCTTCTCAAAATAAAAGAGAACACTCAATCCTATTGATATTCTTTATTAAAACTTTCTGATAATTCCATAGTACCTGCCAATGACTGGATCTCCCATAAGAACGGGACAAGCTATTCAACCGAAGTTTCATTGTTCGTGCTGCGCAGGAAACGAATCGCTAGCTATTAGTGGCAGTTTTAGTTTATTTACGTAATTTATATTCTTCAGTAATTATTTCTCTTACCTCTTTTCCTTTTTTATTTAATGTAATCAGACGTTTGTTTAAACTTAGTAGGTTAATCCTCCAAAAAAACCTACTTGAGTAAGCTTCATTTAATAAATTTTTCCCGTTTTCTGTTATAGGAATAGCTATAGAATTTTCGTTTTGGAGTTTTATTAAATCAAAAAACTGACCATATAAAGTATTGTTTGAAGCAATCGTATTCATGTTCGTTTGAGTAATATAGAGCAATCTTACAGTTTGGTCGTATTCCATAATTTTATCAGAAACTTTTTTATTTCTTATAATTCTTAAAGAACCACTACTTTTTAGTTGTTGAATTGTTCGGTCATTCTGAACAAAATCAGGAAATCCAAGAGTGGATAACCATAATTTATTAGCTTTATTTGAATTTTCTTGAATGTTTTTAGAAGTTATTTCTTTTAATAAAGCATTTATTAAAGTTATTCTATTTCTTAAATCGATTTGTAAATTTTCAGTTTGCTTAACATCAGCAGAGATATCCTCGACAATAGAATGAATATACTCATCCTCTCTATGATTTTCTATCATGACTTCAAGTCTCCATTCTGCGAGAAATCCGCAAAAAACAGCAAAAAATAACATTAAAAATTCCCGAATATAAGATTTCCAAGTTTTTTTTCCTTCATGATGTCCGTGGTGATGTACTTCCATATAATTGTTTTACTTTAAATAAGTTATTTACATTTAAAATTTTGTTTTTAAAACTTTCTGCCAATAAGAATTGTATATTAAACATCTTTTTCAAAATACAAAAAAATATAAATTGCTAATCCAAAATTTATTGAATTTGTTGTAACTAATCTATATCCATTTTTAGAATATTCATTAAGTTTTTCTTGAATTTCTTGTTTGGATTTTATTACAATGTGATTTTTGTCAAAAGAAAATTTTGAATAATAAATTAAGGTTTCTACTTTGTAGTCTTTCATTGTTTTATGGTTCTAGTTTTTAAAATTTTTGCCAAGTTGTAAACAAGCACAATAAACTAGCACCAGCCAATCTAGCCGGATTAAAGCGTTTTTATTTCATCTTATGCATTGCTCAAATATATTAAAATAATCTTACAAATTGTAATTTTGAAATACGAGTTTGTAAAAATTATCCGTCTCACATAGCCCCGATAGCAGTGAGAACCCTGCTTCCCGAAGTCTTCCTTTTTAGAACAAAATGTTATTAGAACTAGCTGCTGTGCGAATGTCCCCCGCTCTACGATGTCTTCCTTTTTAGCACAAAATGTTATTAGAACTAGTTGGTGTGCGAATGTCTCTGACTTCGCACCCATTCCTATATGCCGTTCCAACTTTATCAAACCCAATATTCATTGTATTTGGTAAAATTATTTAAATTCAGAACATCAACAATTATAGTGTCAGCTTTTTCTATTTTCAATAATCCTGAATCTGAAACATAATTGTTGGCACTGGAATAAACATAATGAGAAGCTTTCTCGACAATTCCAGCCCTAACAGGATTCAGATGAATATAATCTAGCTTTGTCCACATAAACTTGTTGCTGTAAACTACTTCAGGATGATTGCCATATTGCCACACGAGCTCTTTCAGAGCGAGGTAGATGACCATTTACAATTTATCGAATTATGAAAACGGGAATCTGAAAATCTCAAAGGAAAAACTCAATACTATTGAAGTTGAATTGGATAATTTTAATCAGAAGGCGAAACAACAAATAAAAACTTTAGAGTTAAAAGGCATTCTGAAACACTATGAAAACAATCATTATTCGGATAATAACGAAATTACAAGAGCTGAAATTGAGGCGATTGAATATCTAAAAGCCTTCAAAACTGTAGACGAAACTATTTATAACATTGGAAATGAAATAGCATAAAAAAAAACCTGCAAGTTTGCGATTGAAGATTCTTGTGTTATTTGGAAACCGTCAGAGGAATTTGTAATCCATGCGTATTCCAATGGTCAATGGTTTAGGACTCTTTTTTTTAATTTTAAATTGAGGATTTCTTTTGTCCGATATACCATGCGAGCACGGATTGTAAATTTGCACGATTGGCGTATGTTTTTATAGAATTGTACAATAAGTAAACCAAAAAAAGAGGCTGTCCAAAATTATTTGGAACAGCCTCTTTTTATTTTAGTTCACTCAGCGTTGCCTAAATTTTAATTGAGCAATCTAAAATGAGCATCTTATTTAATGGTTTTTAGCATTTCTTCAACAGCTCTTTCTAATTGTTTGTCTTGTCCGTTCAAATAATCTTCGTATTTTAATGCAACTGGAATATCTGGATTTACTTGTAAGTTTTCAGTAGGTCTGTTTTCTTTTCCGATAGTAGCTACCATTGGAATTCCGAAAACTAAAGTAGGATCAATTTGGGTTTCCCACCAGACAGCGGTTCCTGTTCCGGGTACGCCCATTCCAATTAATTTTCCAATCCCGTTTTGCTTGTACACATATGGGAAAATAAATGCATCTGAATAATTGCCTTCGCTCATTAATACACAACTTGGTTTGGTCCATCTACCTAATGGTTCTGCATCTTTTAATCGGTTGCCTTGTGGGGCAAATTCAAGGTAGCGTTTGCCACTCAATAACGTATTCAAATCATCGTGTAACCAGCCACCACCATTAAAACGAGTATCTACAATCAAAGCTTCTTTTTCGAAATTCTTACCCATTACTTGGTCAAAAACTTCTCTAAAACTACCGTCGTTCATACCTTGTACATGCACGTAGCCTACTTTACCGTTACTCAATTTTTCAGTAATTTGATTCATTTTTCTAATCCAACGATTGTACATTAAACCCGATTCTTCACCAAATGAAATCGGCTTCACCGATTCTTGAAACGCCACACCAGTAGCATCAACTCCAGAAATTAGGATTAATTTACCCGTTTTTCTGTTCAAAAACTTAGCCCAATCCGTATTTGCAGTAATTTGCTCATTGTCAATTTTGTTGATAGTGGCGCCTGCTTTAAGCTTTAAGCCTGTTTTATCAAAAGGCCCGCCTACGATAACCTCAGTAACTTTTAAACCGTCAGTGGCATTTTTTTCATCGTATAGCAAACCCAAACAAGCGGTTGCATCCATATTAGGAAAATTAGTGCTGTAGCGCCCTCCGGTGTGTGATGCGTTGAGCTCTCCTAAAATTTCACTCAATAATTCTTGAAAATCATAGTTGTTATTGATGTGTGGTAAAAATTTAGCATAAGTTTCTTTATACATTTTCCAATCCACGCCATGTAATTTTGGGTCGTAAAATTTCTTAGCGGTTTGTCTCCACATGTGATTGAAAATGTAGTTGCGCTCTGCTTCGGTGTTTAAAACCATCTCTGCCGATACACTGATTCCGATAATTTTCCCGCTTTCAGTTTCAATTTTAGATAAGCCTCCTTCGTTTCGTGCAAACAATGTTTTGTTGTCCTTACTCAAAAATAAAGTACTTGGGGATGATCCTAGTTTGGCTAAAATCTTAGTTTCCTTCGTTTTGGTATCGGTTACCCAAAGGTCGAATCCTTTTTCAAAAGAAGCTAAATAGAACAGTTTGCTTCCGTCATCATTAAACACAAAATCAGCAATAGAAGAGCTGTTGATGGTTACACGTACTTTTCTGGTTTCAAGATCGGTTAAATCTGGATTCCAAATTACTACTTCCTCTTTTTTAGGGGTTTCTTTTTTATTTTTATCAGTGCTAGCAGCAGTTTTTTTGTCATCGGCTTCTTTCTCTTTGTCTTTTATTTCTTTTGCAAGTGCAGCTTCTTCTTTGGATAATTTAAAATTTTCAAAGTCTTTTTTATCGAAAAATACGGCGTACACATCGAGTTCTCTACTGCCCTGATTGGCTAGTGATTTTCGACCTTCTTTGCTGCTCAACCACGCAAGCGCTTTTCCTTTCATTTGTTGTTTGGCCGCATCTTCGCCAAAACCACTCATAATTGGGTATTTAGTTTCAGAACCATCAGCTTTGATCATCGCGGTATGGGTTGCATTAAAATTCCCCATACTATCATCTACAAAAAGCCATTTGCTATCATCACTCCAGTTGAAACCAAAATCGCCATCAGAATAACTGTGATTTCTACCTTCGGGTAAAATGGTTCTTGTATTTTTGGTCGCCAAATTGTACACACGAACAATATTGCGATCTTCAACAAAAGCTATTTCTTTGCCGTCAGGGCTAAATTTAGGCATAAACTCTTCCTTGTCAGAAGGAATTAGTTTTTCCTCTTTAATTAAGGTAGCTGAGTAAAAATAAGCTTCCTCTTTTCGTTCTACTTTAGCGGTATAAAGATCCCAACTTTCTCCTCGCTCTGAAGCATAAATAAGCGTTTTACTGTCCGGTGACCATTGCACATGGCGCTCTTGCTCTGGTGTGTTAGTAATTCTTTTAGTACTTCCACCGTCGGCATTGGTAACAAAAATTTCGCCTCTAGAAACAATTGCAATTTCTTTTCCGTTTGGACTTGGCACAAACTCTGAAATGGAACCTGCAATAGGTACGTTTTTCTCTACATTGCCTTTACCATCATTTTGGATCGTAATTTTTACTTTTTGTGGGCTTTGACCTTCCTTCAAAGTATAAATTTCACCGTCTTGCGAAAAGCACATGGTGTTGTCTTGTGCAACACTTAAATGTCTTACTGGGTTGTTCTTAAAAGTAGTTAAGGCCGTTGCTGTTTTAGCAGATAGGTTTTGCTTGAAAATGTTTTGATTGCTGCCGTCTGCTTCGCTCAAAAAGAAAATATGTTGGTTGTCGTTGCTGTATACCGGCTCGCGGTCTTCACCTTCGTAAGTGCTTAATTGTGTGTAGGTTTTTTTATTGACGTCAAATACCCAAATATCACGCGTTACGCTGCTGGTGTGGTGTTTACGTAAGACATCTTCATACCCTTTGCGGTCTTGAAAAACAATTTGATTTCCTGCTGCGTTGTAGCGAGCATATTCTATTCCGCCCTCAGTAACCAACACCGGTTTTCCGCCAGTTGCTGCAACTGTATAAAGGTTTTGGAACAAACGAGGCGAGTAAAAATGAATATTATTGCTGCTCGTTTGACGGCTAGAACCAAATAATACATTTTTACTATCAGGTGAAAAATCATACGGATAATCAGCCGCTGAGTTAAACGTTAATCGGGTAGGAGTTCCTCCGGTTACGGGTAGCGTAAACACATCAAAATTTCCGTAGCGGTCACTAGCAAAAGCAATTTGCTTGCCATCTTTACTCCACACAGGCATCATGTCGTGTCCTTCATGAATGGTAATAGGAACTGCAGTGCCACCTCGGGCATTGACTACATAGATATCGCCTTTGTAGCCAAAAGCAATGTTTTTGCCATCAGGCGATAGCGCGGGATGGCGCAACCAGAGGGCATCTTGTGCGAATGATACTGTGCTTGCTACTAACAATAAGCCACAATATAGAGATGATTTTAAATTCATAATTAATTAAGAGTTTGGTTCTTCATTTAGTAGCTTATTTTGAGATTTTGTTACAGGTTTACTTTGTTTTTTTGAGATTTGAAAAAGCAAAAAAGGAGAAGACTTTTTTTATGTTCAAGTCTCGTTCATTGGCAAGCATTGCAAATTAGCATATGCTTAAAAGTGATGGATTACCGTGCAGTTTTTTAATAATTTTTTGAAATAATATTATTCTTAGGTAGGGTAAAGTACTTTCTAGTTGTCTTACTATTGAAGTTAGAAATAAAAAAGATAGTAACTATAACAAAAAATTCTAATCATGAAAACAATTAAATCTTTACTGATCCTACTTTTTTTGGGAATAATAGCAACAGCACATGCACAAGAAGCTAGTGTGAAAAGTGAAACAAACATAAATGTCAATACGGATAAAATTACGTATTATCAGCAAAGGGGCAGAGAAGATGCCACTTATGAGTTGACCTTTACGGCTCAAACTAAAGCCGAAGAAAAGGCTTTCTGGAAAGAGCAAAAAGAGTACGAAAAGGAGTTAAAGAAAAAAAATAGAAAAGCGTATCAGGCCTATATTGCCAGCAAGGAAGATGTTTACACAACGCATCATTCTCATTGTGATTCCCATTGTCAACACAGCGATGCCTTTTATGGACATGCAGGATTTTATTATTATGAATACGATCAAAAAAATTATCAAAGAAGACCAAGCACTACTTCAGTACGTACACAAATAGGAGTGCGTGCTCATAGCTTACGATTAGGCCTTTTTTAATATATTGAACTATAGAAAAAGCCGTTTTTTCTCGTTGAGGAAGAACGGCTTTATTTGTTTGACATCAGGTTTTTATTGTTCGTGCTGTATACGCAAAAAACTCTAGCTGTTAATGATAGTTTTATTGTTCATAGTATTCAAAAGCGTCAATTATGTCTAAATACACTCCGTCAAAATTTGAATCTATTATTTTTTTTAGGTAAGAGTTGTTGTTACCATAAATAATGTTCTGCCATTCTGTATTCCAATATTTTACTTTATAATTTCCTGCCCAATTTGGGTTTTCGGTATCTAACCAACTTGGTTTATATGTATTCCAACGCGGTTGCCAATAATATCTATAATTTTCTGCTTCGCCAATAGACATATAAGAAAGGATTAATCTTTTTCCACCATTAGCTTTGTTTTTTAATTGTGTAATTTCTGAACTTGTAAATTGTGTATTGTCTTTAAAAAACAAGTCCATTATGAGTAAATCATAGTTGGTTGATGTAACAGCTGTAATAAATTCACTTTTTGATGTGAAATTTGTAGGATTGATTAGATACAAGAAATTTTTTACTTGAGATAAATTATTGACTACTACATTGTTTTCTTGATATAATGGATTGGGAAAGAATGGTATGTTAGTTAGTTCTCTCTGATTTGCTGAAAAAGATATATATCCCGCATTAAAGTTTTCAAGATAAGAATTTGTCATTTTTGATTGAGTAGAACAATAGTCAGTTACTAAAATGGTTTTGCCTGCGTTTTTTGAAATATTTAATAGTTCTCTCAAGTAATTATTATCTATTGAAGAGGTTGCTTGGTCGTCATTGTCATAACCATAAAACAAGTCTTCTTGCCCATTAGCATCTATTGCCTTTAGGTAATCTGTATGAGGTTGTCCTGATATTTGACCATTGCTACTTACTAACTCTATTCCGTTTTGTGGAACAATAAGGAAATTTGGTTTTATTGCTTTCGAGTATTGACTGATCCCGATTACAAACTCTCTCATTTTTTGTTTGAATTCGGTTTCGTTGTCAAGATTATTATCATCTTTACTACAAGATGAAAATGAAAATATTAATGTTGCTAAAATAAATGTCTTGAATTTCATATGTATCTTATCTTTTTTTAGGACGAGCGGTTATGTAAAATTACTCTCGCCGTCTTGAACGTATGGGTAGCGTTATGTGTTTAGCTCATGCTCATAATCTTTATCAATTCAAATTAATCACTAAAATCGTTTAATTGCTATATCCATACTTTCTGGCAGAACTATATTTTCAATCTTTTGGGTCTGTAATAAAGTAAGGCACTAATAGGATTTTTGGTTCAACTACAAATATAGTGTTTAATAGCATTTTTTTTATTCACTTTTTACTCTTGTAGAATGCAGCATATCAAACTTCCAACCTTTAAGGGTTAAAATTGCCGTGGCGCTTTCTAGCCAATGTGCTTTTCTAATAATTTTATCATCAACAGAAATAGTTGCATAGTTGTGGTAGGCAACCCAAGCGGTTTTGTTGGTAACTTTGATGTCTATAATTTGAATGGTGTTTACTCGTTTTGGGATGGGTAAATTGAGTTTGGCTGTATTCAAATACTTTGCAATAATATCGTTATTCCACACTTCGCCGTGTTCTAACAGCAGGAAATCTTTGGTGTAATATTTCTCAATGTTTTTAGGTTCTAATTTGGACCATATTTCATCAAACGATTTGAGTACTAGTTTTTCAATCTGTTTTTTGTGTGTTTCTTTTGAAACTTGACCGAATGCTATCGAATTAAAAAACAGCATCAAAATTATGGTGTTACGTGTTTTCATTGTTGTTGAGAGTAAATTAAATATCAGTTGATGATTTAAATGTAGTTGTTTTTTCAGGTTTCTGCAATTTTTATAGTTTGCCAGAAAGAAGGTGATATTAATTTTTTATAAAGTAAGTAAGCACTTAAAGCAAATGAGAGTCAAAGGGATTTTTTAAGAGCGTTTTCTCAAAAACACTTCAAATTAGCTGGTGAGTTTTATTAATATAGTTTTGGAGCTGTCATTCCTTGTTTTACATAATAATTTTTATTCATTTCAAAGTGACTTGTCGTCATTTCATTATAATATTCTTTAAATGAAGATAAATTATATTTTAATCTCAGATTATCAATATTTAATGAATCAAGTAATCCGTTTTTTGGAATTGCTTGTCCTACTTTATTGTATGTAACTTGCGAACCAAATCTCTGCTTTTGGTTTAGGTTAATTGCAATTCTGTCCTCAAGCATTGCATAATTAGATTTTTCGGCATTATTTTTCTCGATTTCTTTTTCTAATGCTTTAAGCATTTTCTGTTGGAACTTAATATCATTGTCCGCATGTTGAATAGTAATCCAGAATTTTTTCGAGCTTTCTTGACCAATCTTATTATATCCCAAATAACCATATTCTGAATATATTTTTTTAATTTTTTTTTGATTATCAATACCAACACTATCTCTTTTCATTTCAAAAATTTTCCAAGCTTCATTTTTTCCAAATTTTTAATGAGGTCTTCAGAAGGAGTTGCAAAACTATATTTTTGGTCAATAGTAAATATGTAATCCAGTTCGGAAGTTATTTTTTCTTTATCAGAATTCGATATTTCTTTAGTTGAATTACAACTAATTATAACTAAAATTAAAAAAAATAATGATTTATTCATCTATTTCGATTTTTTTGGTAACATGGTCTATAAATTGTATGTAAGTAAAAAAACTTCCCAAACACTAACTAGTCTAGCTCGAGACATTCGCACAGCAGCTCAAGATTTAAAGGACGTTTTTTTTAACACTTCGAGCAGCGGGGGATAACTCCATAAGTGTTGACGGCATGTAATCGGTTCCGTTCAACACAGGTTTCATTGTTCGGCTTGCAGCCGCAACGAAACCTTATCTGTTAGCAGATGTTTTTTTACTTTTTTAGTAGTTCATTTATTTTATTTTCTAATTTTTTTAGTACGTTAAATGTCAGAACGTCATTTATATATTCAATTTTTCCATCTTTATCTATTATGATATTATAAGGATAATGCGGAATTTTAAATTGATCAATGATTGTTTTTCCGTTTGGAACTATTGTAAAATCTAATTTATGATTTATTAAAAATTTGTTTATTATTTCTGTGTTATTCCAAGTTACAGCGAAAAATTCTACTTCTTGATTTATGTATTTTTGTTTTAAATTGTTCAATTCAGGAAACTCAGCGACACAAGGTTTACATCGAGTAAACCAAAAATTTAAAACGATTATTTTTCCTTTAAGATTTTCAAGATTAAATTTTTCCCCATTTAAATCTTCAAGATTTAGTTCACCAATTTTTGAACCATCTAATTCATTTCTAAAATCTTTTTCAGCTTTAAGTTTATTTTTAATGTCTGTCTTTTTATTCTTGATTTCTTCTTTACTTAATTCTTTATTCAAAATTACAAGTTCATTACTTATTGTATCTTTTAAAAGTATTTGCGTATAATTAAAAATTTTTGAGTTTTTTATTAAAGAATCATTTTCTTTTTTCGTGTATGGCTTACCATTTTCGAATATAGACTTGATTATGATTTTCGGATTTTCTTTCTGAATTTCAATAAACTCATTTCTGTCTATTTTTTTACATTCTTCAATAGTAAATTTCTTTTCTTGACTAATTACTATGTTACTAAATAAAAGAATTATAAAAAATACAATTATGTTTTTTGATTTCATTTTTCGTGTTTTTAGGTAAAATATCTGCTAACTTGTAAATACGTCTGACAAAATCAGACCTATCACCCCAATTTTAGGTGGTTTTGTCTGACAAGAGTCAGTTTTATTTATTTTCAAATGTAGTATATTTATTTTATAAATCATCAAACGGACTTTTTATTGGTTGCAAACTTTTCGTACTTACGTGGGTATAAATTTCGGTAGTTTTACTACTATTATGACCCAATAATTCTTTTTATGTAGCTCAAATTAGTTCTGCTTTTTAAATATGTGCTTTATGCTGATGTCCAAACAGAGTTATAGTTTTAATACGTGTTATCTCGAAAAAATTATCCGTCTCAAATAGCCCCGCTCCCTGAAGTCTTCCTTTTTAGCACAAAATGTTATTAGAACTATTTGCTGTGCGAATGTCTCTGACTTCGCACCAATTCCTATATGCCGTTCCAATTTTATCAAACTCAATATTCATTGTATTTGGTAAAATTATTCAAATTTATAACATCAACAAATGGAGTATCTGCTTTTTCTATTTTCAACAATCCTGAATCAGAAACATAATTGCTGGCACTGGAATAAATATAATGCGAAGCTTTCTCGACAATTCCAGCCCTAACAGGATTCAGATGAATATAATCTAGCTTTGTCCACATAAACTTGTTGCTGTAAACTTCTTCAGGATGATTGCCATATTGCCAAAACTGATAATTTTTATTTCTGGAATGACTTTCGGTTGCCAATTTAAAGCGTTCCAACATCCATTCTCTTCTGCTTTCAGGGCTATTTTGAATTTTCTCTAAAATTGATTTCGCTGTAAATTTTTTGAAATCTCTAATCAAGTCAGATAGTGTTGCTTCTTGTGATTGTATTATCATGTGGATATGATTACTCATTATAACATATCCGTACAAAATCATTCCTTTATTGTGGATACAATAATCTAAACTTTTAATTATTACATCTTTATAAGTTTGTCTTGTAAAAACATCAATCCAATCTACAACGGTGAAAGTAATAAAATGCGGTTAAGTTTGGGCTCTTATTTTATATCCTTCTGACATTACTTTTTATCAAATGTAATTATTTATCGTATAAGTAAAAAATTGTGTTTGTTGCCTATTGGAGTAGGTGCGAAGTCAGAGACATTCGCATAGCAGCCCAGAATTTAAATAACGTTTTTTTTAATAATACTTCGAGCAGCTGGGATATTTTCTATTATTAGAATATTATTGCAAAAGATAAACGTAAATCTGCTACACTCCTTGAAGACTTCCTTTTTAGAACAAGAGCAGAAATAATTTTATGCATTGAAGTGTAATTTAATGGATGTAGTATTAGTAACGATTTTTGCAATAAGTGACATTATAACTACAATTTCAAAAAACAGAAGTGTATAAAACACAATTATTCTCCATATAAACCCTGTCATGGAATACTTTTTATAGGTCGCATTAAAATAGACCCAAAAAGGAAACAATACAATCAAGAAGAAATAAATGATTGTTAAAATACCTAAAAAGGATTTAATTTCCTCAAATACTCTCAAAAGTGACAATAAGTTGACAAATAAACACAAAACCAAGATTCCCAACAAATTTATTCCGGCAATGATGAAATGCTCCGCTAGGTTGATTTTCAATCTTTTGAAAATCAGAAAAGCATTTACCGCAAATAACGGAACTAATCCAAATAGAATTAATTTTACATTATTCGATAAGAAGTTCATTAATTGTATTCCCTCATTTGTATTTTTAGAAACTGATGGAGGATTCAGGTCATGATAATAATGCACCGTTAGAATATTCAAAGCGATTATTATTAAAGAGAGTGCAAAAACATTATAGTAGTTTACTCTTTTGCCATGAATGTAATCTAAAGCTGCTTGCCCAGGTCTTGTAAATGTTTCTTTTAAAGTAAATAAGATTCCTTTTTCCATATGGAACACACCGTGTATGATATCGTGGGCAAAAAAATGCTTTAAGGTTATGGCGTGTGTATTGCTTTTTTGACCGCAATTCTGACAATAATTACCAGAAACATCTTGTTCACAGTTTAGGCATTGTTTGTTCTCCATGGGTTACTATTTTGCTTTTTAGAATAGGTTATATTTTGTAAGTAAAAGTAATAATTTATTGTCTCTAAATAAAAAAGCTTTCAAGAATATTATCTGAAAGCTTTATTAAAATTATTTTGTCTAGTCCTGAAATAGCGTGACATAAAAAGAACAGTTATAGGATATCATCAACAAAGAGCAGTAATTGCCAAAACAATAAATCATTTAAAAATCAACGAAATAGACTTCTAACCCGCTCCCCGAAGTCTTCCTTTTTAGCACAAAATGTTATTAGAACTAGTTGCTGTGCGAATGTCTCTGACTTCGCACCCGTTCCTATTTACCGTTCCAACTTTATCAAACTCAATATTTATTGTATTTGGTAAAATTATTCAAATTCATAACATCAACAATTGGAGTGGCTGCTTTTTCTATTTTCAACAATCCTGAATCAGAGACATAATTGCTGGCACTGGAATAAACATAATGAGAAGCTTTCTCGACAATTCCAGCCCTAACAGGATTCAGATGAATATAATCTAGCTTTGTCCACATAAACTTGTTGCTGTAAACTTCTTCAGGATGATTGCCATATTGCCAAAAATGATAATTTTTGTTTCTGGAATGACTTTCGGTTGCCAATTTAAAGCGTTCCAACATCCATTTTCTTCTGCTTTCAGGACTATTTTGAATTTTTTCTAAAATTGATTTGGCTGTAAATTTTTTGAAATCTCTAATCAAGTCAGATAGTGTTGCTTCTTGTGATTGTATTATCATGTGGATATGATTACTCATTATGACATATCCGAACAAAATCATTCCTTTATTCTGGATGCAATAATCTAAACTTTCAATTATCACATCTTTATAAGTTTGTCTTGTAAAAATATCAATCCAATCGACAACGGTAATAGTTATACAATGCGGTAAAGTGTGGTCTCTTATTTTATATCCTTCTGACATTTCTTTATATCAAATATAATTATTTATCTTACAAGTAAAAAATTGTGTTTGTTGACTATTGGATTGGGTGCGAAGTCGGAGACATTCGCACAGCAGCCTGCAGTTTGTAAGAATTTTTTTTTAACACTTCGAGCAGCTGGGTTTTTATTTATTCCAATTTTCAGTTTCGCTTCGGCACCGTTTTAAAAGGCGGAAGTATTTTAAAATTATTTATTATTTCAAGAAAAACTATAGACTTTATTTTTCAGACGCTTTGGTTTGTGTTTGAGATTTTAGATTATTTGCTTTTAATATTTTTATCTCTTTTCGTAAAGTATCGATTTGCTTTTGGTTGTAATTGTTGACTTCTGATATTTTTAGTTGAATTGCTAAATAAGCAATAATTAAAGATAAAACAGGAATTACTATTTGTACAAAATCCTTTAAATTATTCTTTAAATTTGAGTAAAATATATTTTTGTATTTATTTTTAGAATAAGAAGAAACGCCTTCTGGCGTTGCAAATAATCCTTTTTTATCTTCGTCGTTCCAAAAAAAATAATCAATTTCTTTACTTGAAGTTAGTTCTGAAATCAAGTAATATAGATTTGATTTGTCAATATTTAATTTACTATGGATTAAATCACAAGAAACACTATATTCAAGACTGGTTTTGTTATCAAACTTATTAGATTGTTCAGATAGCAATTTCAATAAATTATGTTTCTTTAAATTACGGTTCATATATTCAATGTATTTCGGTTCTCTAAACTGAGGCATAACGTCAGTCTGTGAAAAAACTCCCGTTTTATTATGCTCAAATATACTAAAAAACTTGTATTAAAAGAAGATTTTTCGTATTTTTAAGCATGCAACACATCATAGGTACTT